>JADKJT010000035.1 GCA_016720905.1 Gemmatimonadaceae bacterium
GGCCGAGTCGTTGCGCGCCAAGTACGCCGGCATCGTGTTCGACATGGCGTGGGCGTTGCTGGAAATCCGCGTGCATCGCACGCCCGATGCCGATCCGAATCGGCTGTGGACCGAGATCACGTCGCAGTATTTGCGCATCCGACCGCACCCTGAGTGGTCGTGGTGGGCCATGCGTGGACAGTTGATTGAGGATCCGGGGTACCTGATCAACTACGCATTGGGCGCGTTTCTCGTGGCCGACATGCGGGCCCGGGCCGCGCAACAGTGGGGATCGTTCACGATTGCCGACACGTCGACGTACGTTCGGCTGACGGACCACCTCTATCGTTTCGGGAGAGAGCGATCGTCGCGTGACGTGTTGGACGGGTTTCTGGGGCGTGCCCCTTCGCCGGATGCGCTGCGCAACGACCTCCGCCGCATGTCGCCCTGACTCGGTCACACGGAATCGTGCCGGCTATCCGGCCTACTTGCCCGGCACGCGGCCCGGTTCCCGAACGCCATGGCCTACCCGCTTTGTCAGGGCATCGCCCATGTCCGCACGGGCCTTCTCCGCGAGGACCATCATTCGCTTGACTACATCGGGGTGTTTCGCGGCAACATCGGTGTGTTCACCGACATCGCGCTCCAGGTCATAGAGCTCGAGGCCGACAGCGACATTGTGATACTTCGCCGGAATACCGCCCGTGGCTCGCGGCTGGTCGCCAAGTGAACGGTAGGAATGCGGCAGAATCAGTTTCCACCTGCCACTGCGCACCGCCTGCAACTCATTGGTGTTGTAGTAGAAGTAGAATGCTTCGTGCGGGGATTTCGCGCGCGCATCGCCCTTCAGCAACGGCCAGACATCAAGGCCGTCAATCGTGTGCGTCGGCAACGGCGCGCCGACCAACGTGGCGATGGTCGGCAGCATGTCGATGGTCATGGCCGGCTCGGAGGTCGTGCGTCCGGCCGCTATCCGCCCCGGCCATCGGGCGAGGAACGGCACCCGCACCCCGCCCTCCCACACCGTGCCCTTGCCTTCGCGCAACCGGCCGGCCGAACCCGCATGGTCACCGTACGACAACCACGGCCCGTTGTCGGAGGTGAAGATCACCAGCGTGTTGGTGTCCAGACCATTCCGCTTGATCGTTTTCAGGATTTCGCCCACGCTCCAATCCAGCTCCTGCACAACATCACCGTACAAACCGCCGGCGGATGCGCCCCTGAACCGTTCACCGACGAACAACGGCACATGGACCATCGTGTGCGGCACATACAGAAAGAATGGCCGCTTCGCATTGCGTTCGATGAAACTGACCGCGCGCTCGGTGTACAGGCGGGTCAGCTGCGACTGCTCGGACATGAATTGTCTGACCGTATCGCCCTCGAGCAGCGGGAGCGGTGGATACGTTCCGGGTTTGGCCTCCGGGTGATTGGGCCACATGTCGTTCGAGTATGGCAACCCGAAATACTCATCGAAGCCATGTCGGGTTGGCAAAAACTGCGGACGATCTCCCAGATGCCATTTTCCGAACGCCGCGGTCGCATAGCCTTTGGCCTTGAGTAACTCGGCGATGGTCACCTCGGCGTCGCCGATGCCCACGGACGAGTTGGGTCCCAGCGCGCCATGAATGCCAATGCGATTGGGATACGTGCCGGTCAGCAAGGAGGCCCGCGAGGCGGAGCACACCGGCTGTGCGTCATAGAAGCTGGTCAGGCGCGTGCCTTCCTTCGCCATGCGATCCAGATTCGGTGTCGCGTAGCCCGCCGCACCGAAAGGCCCGATGTCCGCATACCCCATGTCGTCCACGAAGACGATCACAATGTTCGGCATGCGCTGAGCCGCAGCGGGACTGGACGCCGCGGCCGCGGCCAGCAGAATCGAGGTGAGGGTGCGTCTCATCGGTGCCTGTGACAAAGATGTCGGTGTGCCGCCGTGCAGAGCTATTGCGCCTCGAATATGCCGCCCGGCTCGCGGTTGCGGCATCACCGGATACGTTTCACCATGCCCCGCGCCGTCATTTCTGTCACCCACCTTGCCAAGCGCTATGGCGCTACCGTGGCCGTCAATGACGTCTCACTTGACGTGTACGAAGGCGAGATCTTCGGACTCATCGGCCCCAACGGCGCCGGCAAGACTACCACCATGGAGTGCGTGGAAGGACTCCGGAAACCCGATGGCGGCAGCATCTCGGTACTCGGCCTCGATCCCCAGCGTGACGCTTCAGCACTGCGACAGAAGATCGGCGTCCAGCATCAGGAAGCACATCTGCAGAAGCGCATCAAGGTGTGGGAGGCGGTCGATCTGTGGGCGTCACTGTACCAGCAGACCGTCGATGCCAACGACCTGCTGACCCGGCTTGGGTTGGATGAGAAACGCAACGCGTGGTTCATGACCCTGTCCGGCGGTCAGAAACAGCGGTTGTTCGTCGCGTTGGCCCTGATCCACGATCCCGAAGTGGTCTTCCTCGACGAGCTCACCACCGGACTCGATCCACAGGCGCGTCGTGCCATCTGGGAGTTGATCCTCGGCATCAGGGAACGCGGCAAGACGGTATTCCTCACCACGCACCTCATGGAAGAGGCCGAACGACTCTGTGACCGCGTGGGCATTATCGAACACGGCCGCCTGATTGAGATCGGGACACCGGCCGACCTGGTGGCCAGGCACTGTCCCGAACGCCGCGTGGTGTTCACCAGCGATTCCACCGACGTCGCGCAGCATATGGCGGATGTCCCGTCGCTGCGATCCGCGATCAGCACGGGATCCACGCACACCCTCTGCGGCGAGGGCGATGAATTCACCACCGATGTCATTCACGTGATTGCCCGCGAAGGGATTCATGTGCGCGGATTTCGCACCGAGCATCCCTCACTCGAAGACGTCTTCCTGAAGCTCACCGGACGCGGAATCAGGGACTGACCCATGGCCAACGGCGTGCTGAAAGGATTCTGGAAACTCACCTGGGTCGAGATCAAGATCTTCCTGCGGGAGCCCATGGGTGTGGTAGGCACGCTGGGTATTCCCGTTCTCCTGTTTGTCCTGTTCGCGCGCGCGCTACGAACCGCATCCCCTTCGGCGGGTACGCTCGCGCAGGCGCAAGCACAGGCGCCCTTCAACGTGGCGATCCTGGCCGCGCTCATGATCGCCATCAACGCGGTGTTGTCACTGGTCGCCATCATCTCGATTTACCGGGAAGGCGGCATCCTCAAACGACTGCGAGCGACGCCACTCTCACCGCTGACTATCCTGAGCGCTCAGGTGCTGGTGAAGCTGGTGTTCACGGTCATCAGCCTCGCGCTGTTGGTATTGGCCGGCCGTCGGATCTTTCCCGGCACGATGAACGTGCCCATGATCAGTTTCACCGCCGCGCTGCTGCTCAGCAGCCTCAGCATCTTGTCTCTGGGCTTCATCATCGCCAGCATCATTCCCACCGCGCGCTTTGCGCAGCCCATCGGCGCCGCGGTGCTGTATCCCATGGTCGCACTCTCCGGTCTGTTCTTTTCGCTCGACCGGGTGCCACGCGGATTGCGGTTAGTCGCCAACGCGCTGCCAACCACCCACGCGGTGGCCCTCATGCAGGGCGTCTGGGATGGATCGGGGTGGAGCGCCCACTGGATGAACGCCGTGGCGCTGGTGGCCGTGTTCGGAGTGTGCAGCGCGCTCGCCACCCGGTGGTTTCGCTGGGAGTAAGCGCGTGCGGCGCTGGACAAGTCATATATGCAGCCGCAAGTTCCTGCCGCCAACCGTAGCTCGTACCTGACAGGAGGTGACGATGGGCATTGCGCGCACAGTGGCGATCGGCGTAGGTGGCTTGCTCGGACTGCTCGTTGTAGTCGGCGGCGGCGGATATCTCTGGGCGTCGAACTCGGCGACGACGAAACTCGCGGCCACCCACGACGTGCATCGCGTTGACTTCCCGATCCCGTTTCCACTCGCTGATTCGGAGCTCGCCGAGTTGCGCGCAGAGCGCAGCGCGTCCGCCCCGAAAGGCGCCAAGGGTGGCGACGTACTCGCCGGTGTCGATGTGAACGCGCTGGCGACGGAACGCGCGGTCGCGCGCGGGAAACATCTCATTGAGTCGTTCTATGCGTGCGCCGAGTGCCACGGGGCGGACTTCGGCGGCGGCGTCATGGTGGACGAACCAGCCACCATCGGGCGACTGCTGGGCCAGAACCTGACGCTGGGAACCGGCTCACGTACGCTCAAGTACACCGCCGCCGATTGGGATCGCATGGTGCGCCATGGCGTGAAGCCGGATGGCACGGGTTCGCCCATGCCGTCGAAGGATTTCTTTGCCATGTCCGACCGCGAACTCTCTGATATCGTATCGTACATTCGCTCGCTCCCTCCCGTGAACAAGGAGGTACCGCCAGTGACGTTGGGTCCGGTGGGCAAAGTGCTGGTGGCTACAGGTCAGTTCAAGCTTTCGGCCGAACTTCACCCGACGAAGCACGTCATCGAGCATGCAGCGCTCCCACCGGCCGCAGTGGCCGATGCAACATTCGGCAAGCATCTCGCGCAGACATGCACCGGATGCCATCGCGAAAACTTTTCCGGCGGTCCGATCATCGGTGGCCCGCCGGACTGGCCGCCGGCTAGGAACCTCACACCTACTGGCCTCACCGGTTACACGTATGAAGATTTCGTGCGCGTGCTTCGGGAAGGGAAGCGCAAGAACGGGGACGTGTTGCTCGAACCGATGGCCAGCATGCCAAAATTCGCCAAGAACATGACGGACATCGAGCTGAAAGCCCTGTGGTCCTATATCAAGGATCTGCCGCCGCAACCAACTGGCAAGTGACGCGGTGCAGGCGCCGTTTCACGGAAACGGCGCCTGCAGTCACTGCCGAACCATCACTGCCGAATCATCACCGCTTCCCACAGCGCCTTGAGCGACTCGGTTCCGCCGGTGAACAAGTTCGGCTTGAACTGTCGCGCCTGCAGAATGCCCCGGTAAATCGTCGCCTGCTCGTACGCGTTCACCCCGGCGCCCGCCAGGTACTGCAACCGCAAATTCCGGTCGGTGTTGATTTGCGCATCGGCCAGGTACGGCCCCATGTCGGCGCCCTGACCCGCAAACGTCGACAGCAGCTCAATCGCCGACGCAAAACCGATCTCGCGCAACGACTGCGCCACCTCGGCGAATTTCGGTGAATCGAGCCTCGCCTGGATCATGTCGACGTCAATCGGCGTATCGTCCACACGGCCCATCATCACCACATCGTAGCCCTGACCGTTGCTGGTGTTGCCCCACACAATCCCGTTGGGGAACACCTTCAGGAACGTGGCAATCTCGCTCTTCACCGCCGGTTCGCCGCTTTCATACAGCTGCACGAACACAGTCATGACGCCGCCCGGATTCAAATGCGCCTTGGCGGTTTGGAAGAATTCCTCCGTATACAAGGACGCCGCACCTTTCACCCACGGATCGAATGGATCAGACGTGATGCCGTCAAACTTTTCCTTGGTGGTCAGCAGAAAGTGCCGCGCGTCGTCGATCTGCACGTGCACCTTGGGATTGTCCACCACTTTGTAGTTGTGCTCGCCGAAGTATTTCGAGACGAACTTGGGCACCAGTGGTTCGATCTCGGCGATGGTCTCGCGTTCCACCAAGGGCGAAATGCTCACCGCTCCCGCCGTCACGCCGGCACCACACCCGATCACCAGCACGTTCTTCGGATTCGCCGGAATGAGCGTCGTCAGGTGTCCCAGCATGCGCTGCAGTCGCATGTCCTTCGGCTCGCTGGACGCCTGAATCTTGCCGGCGTTGTGGTAGTTCAGCACCCCATTCGATAACTGTGACACCGCCATCGATGAGTTCATCCCCTCACCGGTGAAGAGAATCTTCCCGCGTTCCCATCCGTAGCCAGCCGTCCAGCGGCCGTAGCCGATCAACGCATCAGGGATACGCTCGATCTTCCAGGTAATCCACCCCCCGCCGGCGATGACCAGCACCGCGCCCCACATGGCGGCCAGCCGGCCGCCGGCCTCGGCGTTCTTCGTGCGAAGGGCGTGGGCGAACATCACCACGGCCGAGACGATCGCGAATACCGCCAACACACGCTGCGCATTCTGCGTGCCAATCCACGTGATCAGCACCAGCGCAGTCACCAGCGAACCCACAATGGCCCCGACCGTATTGGCCGCATACACGGAGCTCACCAATCGCGACGAGTCCTTCTCGCTGGGTGCGACGGCGGCCAGGGCCAGCGGGAACGACGCACCCCACAGACAGGCGCCCGGCAACACCACCCACAGACAACGCACGAAGTCAATCTGGAACAGCGCGCCCGGCGTGTAATCCAGCGTCGGTTGAATGGGCCACCAGGGCAACCAGCTCGACAGCGAAATCGCCGCCCATCCAATGGCCAGCACCAACAGAGCCTGGCACCATCCCAGCGCCATTCGCGCATTGGGCGTCAAGCGCGCAATCATCGAACCCACGCTGCTGCCGATGCCAAGGCCCGAGAGAAACGCCGCGAGAATCAACGAAAACGTGTACACCGTCGCCCCAAGCGTCAGCGACAAGAGTCGCGTCCAGATGACCTCTGCACCCAGCGCGGTCATGCCGGAGAGTGCGATGGTGAGGTACACCGGCGCTGTACCCGGTGGCATCTCGAATAGCGGCGCCTTTGCGGTGGACGTTGACCCGGAGTCGTCCGTGGCGTACGACGTTCTGCTGGCAATTCCAAACGCCATCGCGGCGACAACCACGTTCAAGGCGGCTGCGGCAAACGTCGCATACGAATTGTCATGCACCCGCAGCAGGTAGAACCCCGCCAGCAGTGACCCGGCCACCGCCCCCGCGATGTTGCCGCCGTAGAAGAAACCCAGCCACGAAATCCCGGAAGGCGTGGTTTGCACCCAGCGGGCAATCGCCGGCAGCGTGGCACCCATCATCAGCGTGGGCGGGAGCAGGCAGATGGCGCACAGCACGGCGGCGAGCAGCATGCCGCTCAGTCCCGGGCCACTGATGACCACGTAGGCCTTCCCAAGCAGCGGCAGGCCAAACAAAATCAGCAACCCGCATATGCCGATGCCGAGTTCCAGTTTGGCATACACGCGCAACGGGTGCTCTCGTGCGGAAAACCAGCGCGGCAGGTATAGGCTGCCCAGGCACATCCCGCCCATGAACGTGCCCAGAATGATGCCCATCGAGATCGCCGACGATCCGACAATCAAGCTGAGCAGCTGGAACCACACCACTTCATAGATCAACGCCGCGCAGCCACTGCCGATGAACAACAGCAGCATCAACGGCAGGGTGCGTTCATTCAGCGGATTCGCAGTCGCGCGAAGTGATGGCGCCGTCATCAGCGCGCCCGGTCGCCGACGGCACTGGCCGACACGTTCGGTGGCCACACCGGCTTCTGCTGACCCTGCGCGTTCAGGGAGTTGAACTTCACTGTCTTCGCCACATCGATCTCGTTGTGCAAAATGTTGACCTATGCAAACACCACCGTCCGGTCCCGGGGCGGTGCCCGGTCGTCGGCGCCGCGCACTGAAGCCACGGTGCGACGAAATGGTCGGTAAAGCTGCAGGTCGAACCCCCCGAGCGACAGACCCCGCAATCCAACCGGGTCCCCTCGCCCGTTGGAATTTGCGGCGCGCGCGACGCCGGCAAGGCTGGTCCCGCAAACCCCGCGGTGAGATACTTCGGGCTGCATGGAGCACACTCCCATCATTCTCGCATGCGCGACCGACCGGAATTTTGCCCAACCGCTTGGCGTGATGCTCGCGTCGGTCGGGGCCAATCTCAGTCGGGACTCGCCGCTTATCGCATATATCGTGGACCTCGGCATCCAGCCCGAGGAACGCGATATGATCGAGCGGGCCGCGGCACCCTGGAGGATGCGCATTGAGTGGATTGAGGAATCCATGGCGAAGTACGGCGGATTGCCGCTCTGGGGGCGGATGACGGCGGCAACCTACGCGAAACTCGACCTCGCGGAGTTGTTGCCGCACGGCACCACCAGGGCCATTTGGTTGGACTGCGATCTGGTGGTCACGACCGACCTCGCCCGACTGTGGGCCGAACCTCTGGGCAATCATCTGCTGTTGGCCGCCACCGATGAAGTGGTGAGCACCGTGTCCTCAACCGGCGGCGTGCAAGCCTGCAAGGCGCTCGGCATGCCAACATCCGCTCCGTACTTCAATGCCGGGGTCATGCTGCTCGATCTGCTCGCGTGGAAGCGCGAGCAGGTGCGCGAGCGGGCCCTCGACTATCTCCGCACCCATGGACCCGAAGTGTATTTCTGGGATCAGGAGGCGCTGAACGTCGCTGCGGTCGGGCGTTGGCGGGCCCTGGACGCGCGATGGAATCTCAATGCCAGCGTGCCCATTCCCGGTCGCGACCTGCGGCTGTACGAGTCCGATCGCGCACCATGGATTGTGCATTATACCGGCCAACTCAAGCCGTGGACGTTTGCTCCACCCACGCGATCCCTGCGGCAACTGTATTTCCGTTATCTCGACATGACACCATGGTCGGGATGGCGCCCCAATCGGTCCCTGCGGACCACTCTGGTTCGGGGGTACGAAGTGTCCGGCGTCCGGCGTGTGCTATACCCTCTCGAGCGCCTCGCCATGCGACTCTCACGACGGTGGTCGCGCCATGCGGCCGTCTCCAACAATCGGGACTGATGACGGCGCCCACACCGCGCGAACCGCACCTGGCGATCGTGCTGATTACCGACCGCCTCGCCACGATCCGGCGTGTCCTCGATCATCTGAGTCGGCAGACACGTCGCGATGTCGTTGAGTTGGTCATTGCGCACACGCCTGACACAAACATCGATATATCCACCGAGCTATTTGCCGGGTTCGCTGCGGTAAGGCTCGTGCCGGTCCCGTCGCTGTTTCCCATGGCCGCCGCGCGCGCCGCCGTCGTGCGTGCCGTTACGGCACCACTCGTTTTCCTTGGCGAGACGCACTCGTTCGTGCACCCCACGTTCGTCGAGGAAGTCCTGCGCGCGCACGACGGCACGTGCGATGTCGTGGTGCCCGGCTTCGATAATGCCAATCCGGGCAGCGCCCTCAGCTGGGCGGCGTTTCTCGCCGACTATGGCGCCTGGCTTCACCATCAGGCGCCCGGATTCATCGCCGGCGGACCCATTTGGAATGTCGCCTACTCGCGGGAAGCGCTGCGTGACGCCGACGACGTGCTGGAAGCCGCACTGGGGCATGGCACCATCCTCGGCATCCGACTACGCGCGCACGGACGACGCGTGCGATTTGCACCGTCGGCGCGCATTGACCACGCCAACGTAGCCACACCGCGGGAATGGGTACATGAGCGATTCCTGTCGGGACTGCTGGTGGCATCACATCGCCGCACCGACTGGTCACTCGCGCGTCGACTCGCGTACGTGGCCGCGTCACCGCTCATTCCGCTGGTGACCTTGTCCAGAATACGGCAGCCATTCACCATCGCCTGGCGACAAGGGCTCCTCCCCCGCGGCACCGCGGTGGCGCTGGTGCTTGGCGCGTGCATTCGCACGGTGGGTGAAATCGTGGGCTACGTCTCGACCCCCGGTCCGCAGTTTGAGGTGGACATGGAACTGCACTACGAACTCCACAAGATGAAACACGCCCGCGGGGGCTGACGGATGACCGTCCGCATCGGCGTCATCGGATGTGGTGCCGTGACGTACCACTGCCATCTGCCGGCCCTGGCGCGCGTGGCCGATGCACGCGTGGTGGCACTCGCCGACCACGATCCGGTCGCGTTGGAACGGGCACGGGCACGGGCGCCATCGGCCAGCCTGCTTACGGTCGACGCCCTCATGCAGGATGGGCAAGTCGATGCGGTCCTGATTGCCACGCCCACCGACGCCCACGCGGAGATGGCAACACGCGTGGCACGCGCCGGCAAACACCTGTACCTGGAAAAGCCCATTGCAACGTCCGCCGCACAGGCCGCGGATCTGCGGGCGATCGTCGCCCATCATGGCGTGCACGCCGCCGTCGGATTCAACCGTCGCCAACACCCGATTTATCGGCGTGCGCGCGCCTGTTTGCGTGATGGCCTGATCGGGCACGTGCACGCGGTCCATTCGGTGTTCGCCGAGCCCGTGGCGACCGCGGCGATGCCGATATGGAAGCAGACTCGCGCGACGGGAGGAGGCGTGCTGCTGGACCTCGCGTCGCACCACATCGATCTCGTGCGCTGGCTGCTTGATCAGGAGGTCGACATGGTCACGGCGCGCGCGGAGTCGCGCGAGTCTGAACACGACGTGGCGACGATGACCCTGGCGATGCGCGACGGCACACCGGTACAAGGCTATTACGCGTTTCGATCCGCCCTCGCCGACACGATTGAACTGCACGGTGAGTGCGGCGTGCTGCGCATGGACCGTCACCGACACACCATCACCCACGCAACGCATCGTCGATTCGGCTACGGCACGCGGGAAGCGCGGGTACCGCTGGGCATTTCATGGCGTGAACGTTGGCGCCGACTTGCGCGACCATCCGAAGACCCTTCGTACGAAGCCGCGTGGCGTGCCTTCGTCAGCCTGATCACCGGTCGCCCGACGGAAATCGCCTCGATGGACGACGGGCTGGCCTCCCTGCATGTCGTCCTGGCGGCCGAAGCGTCGGCGTTGGCCGGCAGCCCCATGCGCATGACGCCTCGGTAACGCGTCACCGTATGCGCATCGGCCTTGTCAGTGATTGGATGACTCATGCCGGCGGCGCGGAGGCGTACATGCGTACGGTGCGCGAGGCACTCCGTTCGGCGGGGCACACCGTCGCGCTGTTCGCGTGCGGGCCGCGACCGGATGGGTCGGCGGACTATGCGGTGGTAACCAGCGACTCGATGCTGGCGCGAGCGGTGCTGCAGATGGCCAATCCGGAGGTGTCGCAGGGTCTGCGCACCATGGTCCGCGAATTCCGGCCCGATGTCGTGTTGGTTGGCCACTTCGCATATCACGTCTCGCCGCACGCACTGTCCGCCTTGGGCGATGTGCCGATGGTGATATACCTGATGGACTACAAGTCCATCTGCCCTGTTGGTTCCAAGCTGCTGCCCAATCTGTCCCCATGCCGCGAGGACAGTGGCATCGTGTGCATGCGCCGTGGCTGCGTGTCACCCCCGCACTGGTTGCGCGATCGCCCCCGCTATGCGCTCATCCGCCGCGCTCTCGCGCGCGCGGCGCTCGTGCTCACACCCAGTGCGACATTGCATCGACAACTGGCCACCGCCGGCATCCAGACCACCGTCTTGCCGCAACCGGTGCCCTTGCCCACATCAGGATTCCAACGTCAACCCGCGCACGCGCCATGCTTCGTGTACGTGGGACGCCTGAGCCGCGAGAAGGGCGTGCCGTTGCTCATCGATGCATTCATGCGTGTCAGACGCGCGTATCCAGACACCAGCCTTCGCATCGCCGGAGACGGCCCGCTGCAATCAGAGCTCGCTGGTCTGGTCGCCGCGACCGACGGTGTTGCGCTACTCGGGGCGTTGTCGCCCGAACAGGTTGAAGCGGAGCTCTCCACCGCCTGGGCATTGATCGCGCCCTCGCTGTGGGAGGAGCCGTTCGGACTGGTGGCACTTGAAGCCATCGTCCGCGGCGTTCCCGTGATTGCCAGTGATACCGGGGGGTTCACCGAGACCGTGGTGCACGGTTCCACGGGGCTGCTGTTCACCACCGCGCGCGTCGAAGCCCTCACGGCGTCGCTGGTGTCCATCGCGTCCGGCACCGCGTTCCCCGGCGCGCGCATTGACGAGGCCTTCATCGCGCAGGCGCGTCTGACGTACACCACGAACGCGCATGTCCATCAACTCATTGAGATTTTTGCACGGGTGCACCGCGATCGGGCTCTGCCGGCGAGCGAATAACCCAGTCCTACCCTCACCGGCTCACCCCTCTGACGCTCAACGCTTCAGTTGCTCACCCCTCTGGCCCTCATCGCTCCCGCACCGAGTTCAAAGACGTCAAGGCGCATTGCCTACACCCGGCCAAGTGCTGGAGAGCGCCTGCGACAGGTCCGCCCAGATGTCGTCGACGTGCTCAAGCCCGACACTCAGTCGCATGAGCTGACTGCTGATGCCGTGGTGTTCGCGAACGGCCGTATCCACCACGCGATGCGTCAGACTGGCCGGGTGTTGAATGAGCGTATCCGTGCTCCCCAGCGACACGGCCGGCGTAATGAGCGTCAACGCCGCCAGGAGTCGCGCCGGGGCGTCTGGGTCGTCAGAACGCAGGTCAAAGGCCATCGTGCTGCCCGGCCCAACGAGTTCGCGACCGAGAAGGCCGTGCGGATCACCGCCGGGAAGCCCGGGGTAGTGCACCCAAGCCACAGCTGGATGTGATTGCAGCAACTCGGCAATGCGCTGCGCGTTGGCTTGCGCCGCGCGTACGCGCAACGGCAGCGTCTGCAATCCGCGATGCAACAGGAATGCAGCCATCGGATGCAACACGCTGCCGGTCAGCAGCCGAATCTGGCGCAGCGCTCCAAGCCACGACACATCGTTCGTGCTGATGACACCCGCCAACACATCGCCGTGACCGGCCAGTGCCTTGGTGGCGCTGTGCAGTACCAGTGTCGCACCGAAATCCAGCGGTCGCAGCAACACCGGCGTGGCAAACGTCGCGTCGACCATCACCGGCACCGAACCCGCTTGCCGCACCACATCGCCGATATCCACCAGGTCCAACGTGGGGTTGGCCGGTGTCTCGATGGCCACCAATGCCGTCTCGGGTCGAATGGCCGCCTGCACCTCGTCGGCAGTGGCAAATGTCACATCCACGCCAAGCATGCCGCTGGCCAGGAGATGATCGGCGCTGCCGTACAGTGGGCGCACCGCCACCACATGCCCGCCGCGCTGACGCGCGACCAGCAGCGCCGCAGTGTACGCCGCCATCCCCGACGAAAACGCCACGGTCCCCTGCGCGCCCTCCAACGCCGCAATCGCCTGCTCGGCTCGAGATACCGTCGGGTTGTACAGTCGGCTGTATACGGCAGACCCCGTCGGTTCGCCCCCCGCCACCATGGCGTCCAACGACGCCATGTCGGCCGCCAGATCGTTCACGGGATACGTGCTGGACAAGTCGATCGGCGGCGCATGCACGCCAAGCGCGCGGAAGTCGTCGCGTCCGCCATGGACAGCCAACGTTTCGGGATGGGCGGAGTTGTGGTTTTCTTGCATAGGGGTAATTTCACAGAATATTCTACAGGAGCCGCCAATTCCGAAGACTATTCGGACAATGCCCGTCGGAATCCCGCTCGACCAAATCGACTTCGATCTGGTGCGCCTGCTCCAGCAGAATGCTCGGCTTTCCAATAAGGAACTTGCCGCGCGTGTTGGGCTGGCCGAATCCAGCACGCTCACGCGGGTACGACGGCTCGAGTCCCGCGGGATATTGCGCGGCTATCACGCCGAGGTGGCACCGGCGGCGCTGGGCATTGGATTGCAGGCGCTCATTGCCGTACGACTCACGCGGCATGCGCGTGAAATCGTGGAGCGCTTCCGACAACACTGCCGCACATTGCCGGCCGTGCTGGCCGCCTACAACATTGGCGGCACCGACGACTTTCTGGTGCATGTCGGGGTGTCCGACTCCGAGGCGCTGCGCGAGTTGATCCTCACGTCAATCAGTACGCGCCCCGAAGTGGCACATATCGAAACGCATCTGGTGTTCGACATGGTGCGGGGGCCGGCATCCGTGGGATGATGTGCCTCGCAGTCCGATCGCCAGTACGTCCACACATCTCTGACTCGGAGACCATCCGTGAAAGCGCTGATCGTCCTCTCGACCGTCCTGCTCACGATGGGACGCGCGTCGCACGGCGCGGTCGTGCCCCACGCACTGTTCAACGGCCGCACTCTCGCGGGCTGGCACGTCGACGTGCCGGCCTTGGACTCGGCCGTCGGCGCGCGGAATCCGTTCATCGTGCGCAACGGACGATTGGTGAGTCTCGGGCTGCCCAATGGACACCTGATTTCCGACTCAGTGTTCCGCGACTACCGACTGGAGGTGCAGTATCGGTTCACGGGCAAGCCGGGAAATGCCGGTGTGCTCGTGCATGCGTCCACGCCGCGCGCACTCTACGGGATGTTCCCCAAGTCCATCGAAGTGCAGATGGAACACCGGAACGCTGGAGATTTCTGGTGCATTGTGGAGGACATCACCGTGCCCGACATGGAGAAACGGCGCGGTCCCCGGGCCACGTGGGGCGTAACAGAAGGCAAGGCGCGTCGTATTGTCAATCTGACCGACGGCTCGGAGCGGCCGGTTGGACAGTGGAACCGCATGGTGATTGAAGCCGTTGGCCGGTCCATCAAAGTCTGGGTGAATGGCACGTTGGTGAACCACGGCACCAACGCCACCGCCGACCACGGCCAGATCGCCATTCAGTCGGAAAGCTCCGAAGTGGAGTTTCGTTCAATTACCATTGCGCCCGCGGGAGCACGAGGCGGGCCCTAGCTCCGAAGCAGCCGCGCATGCCATGACGTGGCGGCTGGGCGTTCAAAGTGTTCGCGCCACGCTCCCGCCGTATCAATCAGGGTATCGAACACGCGCGTCTCGTCATGCACCAACCCGTCGCGTGCCGCCGTTCTGAAATCACTTCGGGTTGCGCCGGTCACGCACCCATCAGGACGACGCCAGAATACCGTGCCGCCATCCACCATCGACGTGCCCAACTGGCGCTCCAGGTCCTTCAGCACGCGAAACAGTCCGTCAATCGAACACCCGGACGCGCCGGTCGCCGCCTCATCCACCGCGATCGCCAGGAACTGATCGTCGCGCCACTCGCGGGCGCACACCAATGGCGCGCCATGGGCCGCCCACTGCGCCAGATGCGCATCAACCGCGGTCAGCAGCGCCTCAGCGGCGGCACCCGTAACAGGCGCCGCCGCTCCGAACACCCACACGCGCGCCGAGTCCGGCATCGCGTCAAAGTCAATCTGCGGCATGGATCGTCCGTCAGGAAAGTCGTTACTCTGGCTTGACCGTGCCCGGCAACTGCAGCATCGGCATCGCCCCGCCGGTCACCTGCGGCATCTGACCGTTCCAGCGCTTCGCCATTTCGTACTGCACCAGCGTGGGCGTGATACTGCGCGACAGCAAGTCGTTCGCCTTGGCCTGGGCTTCGGCCTCAGCCAGAATCGCCTTCGCGCGCCCCATTGCCTTGATACTGTCACCTTGCGCCTGGAATGTGTTCTTTTGCAGTTCGTTCTGGGCCGTGAGCGACTGCTGCTGCATCACGTTCTTCAGTGATATCGCATCCATCACCGCCTTGGGCGCGCGGAATTCGTTCAACGTGAATTGCCGGACCACGATCCCATAGGCATCAAGCTTTTTCTGCAACAGCGTCTGCGTGCGTGTCACCACTTCAGCCTTCTTGGGGCCAAGAATGGCGGCGATCTCCTCATTGCCGACCACTTCCTGCAGCGACTGACGAATGGCCTGCTTGATGAAACCATGCGAGATCGTCTGCACGTCGGTGCGAAACGTCGAGTACAACGCGGGGACTCGGGTGCCATCGAGTTCGAAAGACATCGATACGTCCAACGACAACGGCTGCCCCTCGATCGAGTTCACATTGATCTCGTCGTTATTGGGCGAGCCCTCCGTCGCGTCACGGGTCAGCACCAGCGTCTGCATGAACGTTGGATACTCCTGAATGGCCGTCATGGCCGGATTGCGCATGTGGAAGCCAGGACCCAACGGCTGCGGGTCGACACCGCCACCGCCGCGATGAATCACGATGCCCACATGGCCGGGTTCGATGTAGGCTACCATCGGCTTGACCACAAACAGCCCCACCAGCAGCACGGCCGCCGCCACCAACAGACGCCGAATGCCGCCACCGCCGCCGCCCGTCAGACCGCCGCCGCCGGAACCGCCGGTCATGGAATTGCGCATGGAGCTTCGCAGCCCTTCAAGTGTCGAGTCAATCGATGTAGCCATGGACGGCCTCCTTGTAGCAGTGGGGACATAACGGTTCACCCGTGGGCAGGCGCACGAGATCGGTCTCGCGCTGCAGCCCGTGGATGGGACAGGTGAGATCCGCTTCGCGATCGATGCGTTTGCGATTGGCGGATTGCTTGATACGCTTGCCGAACGGCGTCCAGCCGAGGGCGGAAACGAGCAGAGCGCCGACCACCGCCAGTAAGGCGATGAAGAAGGCGCTCTCGAGAAATGCGGGGTTCATATGTCCTGAATATTACGGGAAGTGTGGTCGGTTGGTGTCAGGGAGGTAGCGCGTGGTGCGCCGAGGTGGATACATGCATACGACGTGCCCGCTGCACTCGAACAGGTCGTATCCCCATGACCATCAACCAGATACGACCCCAAGCTCAAACCGCAGCATCGATTCCACCGTTGGCAGCCGAAACGCGAAGCCGGCGTCCAGCAACCGCATCGGCGCCACGCGCTGACTGGCCAGCACGGTGAGATTGGCCATCTCCTCACCCAGCACCAGTCGCAACGCAAACGCCGGTACGCGCGCCAGCGACGGCCGATGCATCACAGTGGCCAACACGTGTGTGTAATCGGCGTTCGTCAGCGCGGCTGGCGCCACCAGATTCACGGCGCCGCTCACGTCGTCACGCATCACGCAGAAGTGCAGCGCGCCAATCACGTCATCCAGCCCGATTGGACTCAGCCATTGCGTGCCGTGGCCAAGCACGCCGCCAACACCAAGACGAAACAACGGCGCCTGCTTGGCCAGCGCCCCACCGGCCGCACCCTGCACGATGCCCGTTCGCGCATGCACAACCCGAATACCCGCGCGCGCTGCCGGTTCGGTCGCGGACTCCCACGCCAGCGCGGTGTCGGCGAGATAGTCGCGTCCGGCCGCACTCGACTCGTCCAACAGCTCTGCGCCACGACTGCCGTAGATGCCGATGGCCGATCCGCTCACCAGGACGCGGGGCCGACGGTCCAACTGCGCCAGCGTGTGCGCCAACAACGAAGTGCCTTCCACACGACTGGTGCGAATCGCCGCACGACGCGCGGCGGTCCATCGTTCGGCAATCGGCGCACCGGCCAGATGCACGACCGCATCGACCCCTTCAAGCGATCGCGCATCAAGCTGCCCGCGTTCGGGACTCCAGGAAATATCGGTCACACCGGGCACCACCGGCCCGCGTCCGATACGCACGACCTCGTGTCCGCCGGTCGACAGGAACGCCGCCAGCTGCGTGCCGATGAATCCGGATGCCCCCGTAATCGCCACACGCATGCGCGGCCGGGCGGTGTATTCGGCGTGACGGGCCAGATCGGCCAGCATCAGCTCATGACGATAGGCAAACACGCGCGCCAATGTTGACTGGGCGAAGCCGCCGGCAACGGCCTCGCCAAGCACTCCCATCGGCAGGGCATAGGCAATGTGGTCTTCCAGCACACTGGCGTTCGGACCATCTGCCGAGAAGCGGTGCGTGTGCACCCAGTGCGCGAATGGCCCTTCGCGCATCACATCCACGAACTGCTGATTGGCCACATAGTCGCGATGCTCGATGCGCCACGTGGTGGGGATTGGCCCGGCATGCACCGGCAGCGTCACGCGCGCACCGTCACGAATACCGCCGGTGTGCTCCAGCACCCTCGGTGCGTCCCATGGCGGTGCGAGTCTGGCAAACGCGCCCGGCCGCTCGTGCCACGCGAACAGCGCCTCAACAGGCACCGGTACGCGCACCGAACGTTGGAATGTGCGCATTGTCATCGGCCTACCAGCCGCCCGCGTTCTCCACGTCGAGAATGCGCCAGCAGTACCAACTGGCAATGCTCGCCCACGGCCGCCATGTGCGCGCCACCTTTTCCAGACGTTCGGCCTCGGGCAACGCGCGCATGTTGTAGATGCGCTGCGCGCCCTTGCGCACGCCCAGATCGAGCACCGGCAACACGTCGGGTCGCCACAACCGGAACATCAGGAACATTTGTGCCGTCCACCGTCCCACTCCGCGCACCGGGATAAGCGACTCGATAATCGCTTCGTCGTCCATCGTTTCGATGGTGTCGAGTGGTAAACGCCCATCGACCACATGTCGTGCCAGGTCCCGGATAGCCGCGGTTTTGGCACCGGAAAGACCGCACCCACGCATGGTGGCTTCGTCATGGTTCAGAATGGCCTGCGGAGACGGCGGTTCGCCGCCTCCGCACTGCACCGTGAAGCGCCCATAGATGGTGGCAGCGGCCGACCCGGAGAGCTGCTGGTAGACAATGGCCCGCGCCAGATGATCGAAATGCGTCCCCTCAGTCCGAGGGCGCAACGTGCACGGTCCAACCACCGCGATAGCCCGCGCCATCTTGGGATCCGCCGCGCACAGCGCGTCCACCGCCTTGCCGATCGATCGTGTCGTCAGCGCACGCGGCACGCCGGATCCCTTCGCAGGCAATGCCACCTGCTACATGCTCGTCGAGAACATGATATGAGCCTTGGGGGTGCCCGGCAGCATCAGCCACGGGGTCTTGTCCGACGGCTTGGTGGACAGCCCGGTGCTCTTTTCCGTAGCGAAGGGGATATAGACCACGAACAGTGTCCGACCTTTCGACACGGTGCCGGTGCCCGCATCGTAGGCCTCGCCGAAAATCTGATACAGCGATGCCGGCGCGGTCGGCATCTTGATCTTCCCCGACTTCACCTCGGCGAAGCGCACCGTATCCACCTGCGTGCCTTTCACGCCCTCGGCACGCAACGACCGGCCACGCGCCATGAAGGGATCCATCGAGTCGTGATAACACGACACGTGGAATTTCTCCTCCGCCGGATCGTCGGCCAGACACAGCATGCCGTTCTTGGACGGCCGCAGGAGTTCGAGCTTGTTCGGCGTCTTGTACCCCATCACACCCGCCTCAGCGCGCATGGCTTCGGGCAGTGCGAGGACGGCCGCCGCAATTTGCTGGGCAGCCGGCGGCGGCGTCTGGGCGCGCGCGACCGGCACGGCCGTCAGGGTCAACAACACGGCACTCAACACATGGCGATGCATGGAATCCTCGGGAAAGGCTGCACGGTCGATGACGATGCGGGTCGTCAGTGGCGGGACACCAAACGATAGCACCCGTGTGTCCGCCGTGCGACCTCTCTACTTGAGATACACCGCCGGCTGCACGTACCCGAACCGGTGCGTCAGCCCCGTCAGACTCTCACTATGCCCGACAAAGAGGAACCCGCCCGGCTTCAGAAGGGCGTGAAACCGCTCCACCAGGCGCTGTTGGGTACCCTTGTCGAAGTAGATCATCACATTCCGACAAAAGATCGCATCGAAGGGGCCGTGCATCGGCCACCGCTCCATCAGATTCAGCGGCGCGAAGTGGACCAGTTGACGGAGGGCGCGTCCCGCGACGAACTCATCGCTCTTGTCATTCGGCTGGCACGTCCAGTACCGCGACAGCCATTCCGTCGGTACGTCGGCCATGGCCTCCGCCGGATAGATCCCGGCTGCCGCCGTCGACAGTACGCGGCGACTGATGTCCGTGGCCAGGACGCGAATGTCCGGCGCGGTGTGCATCGCAAACGACTCGAGCGCCAGCATGGCCAGGGTGTAGGCTTCCTCGCCGCTGGCGCATCCTGCGCTCCACAGGCGGATGGGTTCCGAGAGCGAGGGGAATACGTCGGTGCGCAGGAAATCGAAGTGCGCGCGTTCCCGCAGGAAGCTCGTCTTGTTCGTCGTCAGCGCATCGATCATCTCTGCGAATTCGCGGCGATCCGGGTCGGACTCGACACGCGCGAGATACGTCGAGAAATCCGTCAGGCCCAGCTGGCGGAGACGTTTGGAGAGCCGGGCGCGCACGAGGCCTTCCTTCCCCTCGCGCAGGCGAATGCCGCTATGCTCGTGCAGCCACCCGGTGATGCGCGCAAACTGCGCCGGAGTCAGTTCCGACTCGGCGACACCCACCAGAGGAATCAGGCCGCCGGATCGAGCAGCGTGGCCACTTCGGCGAGCTGCCCTTCGATGTCCCCGAGAAACGCCGACGACACTCCGCCGGTCGCCGAGCGTTTCTCCCGCACCTGCGCGAGCACACGCAGGATCTGCTCGTTGGCCCGCTCCAGCAGCTGCGGCAATTCATTGAGACTCATGTCCGAAAAGCGCTGACTCGATGGCGTCGCACCACGCAATTCGTGGATCTCCTGATCCACGAGGCGCAGTGCGGCCTCGGACTCGTAGAACGCTTCCTGCGCCCGGCTGTTGCTGTTCATCGGTCTCGCCTGCTTCGTCAGAGATCGCCGCGGGTCAGAATGCGACGCGCCACCTGATCCACCACGTCGAGGGTGTTGTAGGCACCCGTCAGGACCTTGGTCCGCAGCTCCGCTACCCGTTCGGGGTCGAAGTCCACCTGCTGGTCCTTGGCCACCCGTCCAGCCAGCGAGCGCCCGGCGTCCGAGATCTGCACGGAATCCGATTTGCCCGCACCTGGCACAGGTGACGCTTCGCTTTGACCCGTCGGGCGTGAGCCAGACGGATCGACGTTGGATCCCGCCCGGTCGGGGCGTAGTGGATCGAAAATACTGCCGTTGATACGCATAGGGTTTCCTCCTCCTCAGAAAGACTATCGGCACGCCGGCGCCGCAACTTGAGCGTCGGCCCTCCAATCGAACGGTTCAGCGCAGGATGTTCAGGTGCCGTTGTCTCGGTTCCTCCGGCGGGGGGGCCGGCGGGACGATGTACGCCTGATGCCCGTTCCGGGGCATCGGGCCGAGGTGCTCCGCCAGCACAGCCTGTCGTGTATCAAGCCGCAACCGCTCCACCGGGTCATCATCGACGACCACCGCGTGGGGCGTTTCATCGGCGTCCAGCTCCGCGAGCTTCTCGCGCAGCAGCGCCCCGAACGGCTCGAGCACCAGTTCGCTCATCGACGGCTGTCCACGACGGTTGGCGACGCCTGCGAGGCATACCCGATGCCCGCACTGCCGGCGCGCTGTACCGCATCCAGTTCGGCGCGAATCTCGGCGGCCCGATGCGCCACACGCGCCGCCAGCTCCATCGTCACGCGTTGCGAACACGACAGCGCAGCACACACGTCGGCGATCAGCGCGTCGGCCTCATCGACCGCACGCTCGGTGGCCGCGAAGAGCGGGCTGTCGGCGGTCGGACGTTCCAGACGCAAGACCACGAGGTGTTCGGCCAGGTCGCGCAGCATCTCATCTCGCTGCTCGAGCAGACTGAACAGCCGATCGTCGTCGACGCCCACGATGCCTTTGGCTTCCTGGGCCGCCGCGTCGGCGCTCGCACAGATGGCCAGCGCTTGGCGCGCGGCTTCCTCGCGAGCAGGCGAGGACCGGCGCGAGAAGCGAGGCATGCGGAATCCGGTAAGATCGTTCATGGCGTGGCCAGTACCGATCAGGCGGACTTTTTGAGTTCGACCACTTGCGTGGCCGCCGCGGAGAATCCGTCGCGCAGGTTGGTGGCGATGTTCACCAGCTTCTTGAGAGTCACGACGTCCCCGCGCTGACCGATATCCACCAGCTCGTACATCATGTACTGGTACAAATCGGCGAGTTGGGTGGCAATGCGCCCCCCTTTCTCGAAATCGAGTGTCGCCATCAATTCGCCGACCAGACCGCGCGCGCGACGCAGCGAGGCCACGCGCAGCTCAAGGTCGTTGCGCTCCATGGCAATGCGCGCGCGCTCGAGATTGATGACGAGCTGTTCGAAGACGAAGACGACAAGTCGCTCAGGCGACGCGGAGCGAAGCTCCATTTCGCGGTAACTCGAGGACTGGCTGGCGTAGGACATCGCGATCGGGGCTGAAGTCAGTGGCAGAATTGCGGTGCGCTGCTCTTCAGTATCGGCATCAGTTGTTCGAACCCGTAAGGGCATTTATCGAACTCGTGAGTGATGCCTTCTGCGCGTTGAGGCGACTGATGGCCACTTCCATCTGTGTGAACTGCGCGACCAATTGTTCGCGACGATAGTCAAGTCGCTTCTGGGCGTCGGCTTCACGCGTTTTGAGCCGGATGGCCGTCTGATCGAGATTCTTGAGCTGGGCGCTGATGGTGCCGATGCCGTATTGCGTGGCCTTGTCGGCCGCCGCCACGAACGCGGCGCCGACGCCGGAAAAGCCGAACAGGGCTTCAATCTCGAGCGGCTTGTCGGCCATCGCGGTCTTCAGCTTGTCCGTATCGATTTTCAGGACACCAAACCGATCGAGCGCCACCCCGGCAATCGCCAGCTTGTTGTAGGTGGTGTTGGCCGTCACGTCGGTGCGAAGCGCATCGGTGAAGCTGTTCACCACGCCGCGCAACAGCGTGTCCGCATACAACGGCGCGTCCACCTTGCGTTGCTCGTCGAGAAAGGCGTGAATGGCGTTGTACGAATCCACGAGCTTCTGCACCGACGCGAGTCCACCGTTCACATCGCGGTCGATCGACACGTCGATGCTGGTTCCGGGTTCAGCCGTCTGCAGATTGAGCGTGGTGCCCACGATCGCGTCCGTGATGGTGTTGGACGAGCGCGTGAGGTCGCGCCCGTCCACCCGCAGAATGGCATCCCGACCCTGCTGCAGTTCCCGACTGCGACCGGTCACGGCCACCGTGGCAGCGCCCAGCGAACCCGCCGACCCGTTGCTGTGCGTCACACCCAGCGTCAGTGACAGGCGCGAGGCCCCGCCCTGACTGTCCGCGAGACGAATGCGTCCGTCGGCGCCCAGCGAGGCCACCGCCGTGCGCGCGCCGGATCCGAATCCGGTGGTCGCATCATTGATCTTGTCGAGCAGCGTTTGCATGGTGTCACCCGCACCCACCACCAGGCCGATGGTGACGGCCGTGCCGTCGCCGCGCATGCCGCGAATGTTGATGGCGTCGCCAACCGCCAGGCCGGTGGCGCTCCCGTCCACCTTGAGCCCGGCCAGCAGCGTCGACGCGGTGGCCACCGCGTCGGCCGCATCGGTGTACACGCCGGTCTGCACCGACTGGCTCACCGCGCCGGTCGTGCCGGCAATCAGGCCCAGTGCATCAATCACGTCCTGGCTGCCGGCATCCCCCACGACAGCGCTGACGTTGCCGTCGGCGACGAGTCGATAGCGCGTCTCGCTGCCATACTGCTCCGATTCCACCGATGCCGAACCGCCGGCCGCATTGATCTTGGCGGCAATCGACGCAATCGACTCGGTCGCCAGGTCAACCGTGATCACAGTGTTCCCCACGCGAATCGTCGCCGGGGGCGGTGTGACCGCGAGGCCCAGTGCGGTGGCCGCTGCCACCACGGCGGAGGACACCGGCTTGGAGCGCGAATCGATGAATCCCAGCTCACGCGCCATGCCGCCGGTGCCGTCGGTCAACGTGATGCCCGCCGCGCCACTCGTGTCGCGCGTCAGCACGAGCCGCCCGGCGGTCGTGCCCTCCTTGACGATGGTCGCGGTCACACCGGTTGGCGTGGCGCCGCTGTTGGCCGTGTTGATCTTGTCGCGAATCGCGTCCAGGGAATCCGTGGCGCTGATCGCGACCGACGTCCCGTTGATCGCGAAATCGCCAGTGAGGTTCAGGGCGGCGCTGGTGTCGGCCACCGAGCCGCCGGCGATCTTTGCCGTGTCGGCCAGCTGCAGCACTTCCACCCGATAGCGTCCCGGAACGGCATTGAGCGACGGCGACGCCGTGAGCAACGTGCGCGACGTGGTCGGGCTGGGCGGGACGGTGGCGGTGAACCCGCCGAAACCGGTGCGCCGCACCAACCGGGCGTTCTCGTTGAGCGTCTCGACCAGGGAGTTGAGCTTGGTCCACGCATCTTTCTGGGCCGCCCGCTTCGCGATTTCGGCCGTGATAGGCGTGAGATTCCGCGCCTTCTCGGCGTCGATCGTCGCGTCGACGATGTCGCCCCACTGAATGCTGCTGCTCAGCCCACTGAAGTTGATCGTACTCGGCATCGTAAGCTCCGTCGCTTATGCTATGGCCATACCCCGGAGCCGGCCAAGGCCGACTCCGGGGTCATTCACCTGCGAGAAGTGCTGCGAATTAGCGCAGGAGCTGCAGAATGCTCTGGCTGCCCTGGTTCGCCTGCCCAAGCATCGCCTGAGCCGCTTCCTTCAGGATGTTGTTCTTCGTGAAGTTGGCCATTTCCTCTGCCATGTCGACGTCGCGGATCGTGGACTCGGCCGCGCGGACGTTCACGACCGCCGACTTCAAGTTCTGCACCGTGTAGTCGAGCACGTTCTGACCGGCGCCGATGGTGGCGAGCGTCGCGTTCACGGCATCAAGCGCCGTATCCGCATTGGCCAGCGTGGACGAACCGCTGAGCGAGGTCAGCGTCAGCGAAGCCGCCACCGTGACCGTACCGTTGGTGGTCGAATCGGAGACCTGGAAGGTCAACGAGGCAAACACCGACGCCCCTTGGAAGTCCGCGTCGGCGAGAATACGCGCCGCTTCGGTCTGAAGCGTGGCGATTTCCGTGCCCAACGTGGCCGACACCGTGCTGTTGTTACCCGTCGAATCCTTCTGCGTGATCAGTTCCTTCTGACGCTCGATGATGCGCTGGATCGTCGAGGCCGCACCTTCCGCGATCTGCAGCATCGCGTTGCCCTGCTCGGCGTTGGACGCCGCCTGCGACAGCGAACGGCTCTGCGTGCGAAGCTTGTTGGCGATCGAGAGACCAGCCGCATCATCAGCCGCGCGGCTGATCTTGAGGCCGGAGCTCAGCTTCCGCATGCTGTTCTCCACCGCCATGTTGTTGATGAAGATGTTCTTCGAGGCGGTCAGAGCGCCGACGTTCGTGTTGATACGCATGGACTGCTATCCTCCGTGATGTTTTTTTGAGGCATCCGTGCCTCGCCCGCTACCCGACGATCGGATGGCGGTCACCAGACAGTCTCGTCCACGCCTCGAAATACTTGAGCGAGATCACACACAATCCGGTCGCATCTCACACCCCCGGCACGCGGTGTCACGCAACCGGTCGCGGACGGCGGGATTCCCGTCAAACCGACCTCCCAACGGGGTCGACAGCGCATGCCTGACGCCGTGTCCCGCTGGCTGGAGGCTGGTCAGCAGGCGCTCGAGGCCGGTCGGTTTCCCGAAGCGGCAACGGCCTTTGCGCTGGTACGTGACGCAATGCCTCGCGACGTGTCCATCGCGATCGCCTTGGCGAACGTGTATCGGCTGGCCGGCGACGTGCTCATGGCGCGGGCCACATTGCGCGCGTCGCACGCGAGCGGAGCCTGGGTCGATCCGTCCATCGCATTTGCACTGGGTGCCGCACTGCTCGAGGCCGGCGCGCCGCTGGAAGCGGCGGCGTGTTTCAAGCATGTGGTGTCGCTCATGCCGCACAACCCGGCGGCGCTTGGTGCCTTGGCCGGTGCGATGCGTACCATGGGCGATCCGGCCGCGGGCTGGCCGCTGATGCACCGGGCGATCACCAAGGCTCCCGCCGATCCCGCCCTGCTGCTGACCGCAGCACAACTCCGTCATGATCTCGGCGATCCGGCCGGGGCGATGCGTTGGCTCGATCGCGCCGACGCGGTGCGACCCAACCATGCCGCCACGCACTTGCAACGGGCGTATACCCTCCTGTTAGGCGGGGCGTCCGCCGCCGGATGGCGTGCGTTCGAGGCACGCCCATTGCCCACGCCGGCAACCACAGCCCGCGCCTGGAACAGTGAGCCGCTACAGGGCGCGTCGATTCTGGTGACCGCCGAACAAGGGGTCGGTGACCAGTTCCAATTTGTCCGTTTCGTGTCCCATCTCGTCGCGCGAGGGGCAACGCGCGTGGTCGTGGAGTGTCACGCCGACGCCGTGTCGTTGTTGATGCACAGCGGTTTGGATGCCGTAGCCCGTGGCGCACCACCGGAAACCGATTGGCATGTGCCGCTGTTGTCGCTGCCGCATCGTCTGGAACTGCACGACAACGTCCTCGGCAACCGCGTGCCATATCTGCGCGCCGCCGGCACCCGATCGGTGGCACCGTCTGGCGACCGCGCCGCACGACGGTTCGGACTGGTGTGGGCGGGGAATCCCTCGTTCGTCGGACGCGTAACGCGCGATCTCGACCCGGCACTATTGCCCGTCATCGTGGACATTCCGGGCATCGAGTGGGTGGCCCTGCAACATGGTGACGCCGGCAATGTTTCCATCGACAGACTGCAGCGCATTGCGCTGTCCCCCGATTGGTCCGCGACCGCTGAAACGCTTGCCGGCCTGGACGGACTGGTGACGACCGATACGGGCATCGCCCATCTGGCAGGTGCGATGGGAATTCCCACCTGGGTGATGCTGCAGCATGTCCCCGATTGGCGATGGGGCCTGCACGGCACCACCACACCGTGGTATCCCTCGATGCGGTTGGTGCGCCAATCCCGCCCGCAGGACTGGTTGGGCGTGGTGGATGCGTTGCATCATCTGTTGACGGAAATCCCGTCATGACGACGCCAATGCCGTTGGTGTGGTGCGCGCCCATCTACGAGGCCACGGGGTACGCCGATGAAGCGCGCGGGATAGTGATCGCGCTCGAAGCGGCCGGAATTCCCGTGGTGCTTCGTCCGGTGGCGGAACGCCAGGTACCGGGCTTCCGCGAGCAGTTGCCTTCGGCGATGGCGAGCACACTGGACCGACAGGCGCAACGCAGCGCGACGCCGCCATTCCTCTTGGTCGAGCACTTTGTCGCTGATGGTTTTGTGCCCACCGACGCCGCCGCCGCCGTGGTCGGCCGCACGATGTTCGAGACCGATGCGCTGCCCGCCGCCTGGGTCGCCAGCTGCAACGCCCTCGATGCGCTGTGGGTCCCAAGCCAATTCAACGTCGAGAGCTTTCGACGGGCGGGCGTGCATGTCCCCATCGCTGTGGTGCCGGGCGGGATCGACAGCACCCAGTACACTCCTGACGGTCCGCAATATCCGGTTGCCGGAACGCGCGGCACCGTGTTTCTCTCGATCTTCGAGTGGCGCCGCCGGAAAGGTTGGGATGTGCTGTTGCGTGCCTGGGCCGACGCCTTCCAGCCAACCGACGACGTCAGCTTGGTGTTGCGCACCTATCTGCCGGGCTTCGGCGCCTCCGCTGAATCGGCGGCGTGGCTCGAGCACGCGGTGAATACGTTCCTGTTCGAATCGTGCGGGCGGCATCGCCACGACGTGGCGCCCATCGTGCTGGTTCCGGAGCTGGTGGCCGAACAGGACATGCCCGCGTTGTATCGCGCCGCGCACGCCTATGTCTCACCTACCCGTGGCGAGGGGTGGGGACGACCGCTGATGGAAGCGATGTCGACGGGCCTGCCGGTGATTGCCACGCGCTGGAGCGCGCATCTTGAGTACATGACCGACGAGAATAGTCTGCTGCTGGACATCGACGGATTGGTGTCGGCGTCCGATCCGGATGCGCTGGTCTATCGGGACACCGCGTGGGCGGAACCGAGCGTGTCGCATCTCGTCAGGCTGTTGCGCGGTGTGCATGCGGATCGCCCGCGGGCCCGCGACATCGGACAACGGGCGCGCCACGACATGGTGTCACGATGGACGTGGGCGGGCGCGGCGTCGGTGGTACGCGAACGTCTTCGTGAACTGCACGCACTGCATGCCACGGTCAACCGCGCGGACGCCCGAGTGGTTGATCGCCCGGGTGACCGAACGCGCATTGTGGTTGATGCGCCGGCCTTTTCATCAAACACCACTCCCCTCGAACTGACGGCGCTGCTTGCACCGCTGCATCGCGCGGCCGTCCAAAGTGTGGGACCCCTGCGCCTGAATGGCACCGCAGCAGATGAACGTCCCTCCATTGCTTCGCCCCGGTATCCCCTTTGGCGTGATCGTGTCACGACAGGGACCGTGGGTGTTCGCGCGCGCGACATCGTACTGACCTGGTGCAGCGCAACGTCAGACAGCACCATGCGGGTGCCACCCGATGCTACCTGGGTTGTCTGCACGGGTGATGCGGTGTTCGATCACGTCCCGGAGTGGCTCGCACCACACCTGTTGTCGCGAGCCAACGACGTGTGGGTGCCGCATGCGGCGGCACACGCCGCCGTCCGCGAACTCGGCGTGCCCGAGTCGCGAGTCTTCCGAATTCCTGCCATGCGCGTGCTGGATGCGTCGCAGGTGGCGGCCTTTGACAGCGTTGCGGGAGTCAGGAAAGATGCGCGGCGGCGAGTCCTGTTGCCGGTGTCCGCGGTGGGCGATATCGCCATCGCCGAACAGGCCGTGCGCATGTGGCCTCGGGTCAGCGGCGGCGGTGCCGATCTGGCCATCCGGATCGACCGCGCGTCAGAAGACGCCGTTCGTGAGTGGGGCGGAGAGATGGAGAAGCGCGCACGGACGATGCGGGGACTTGAACATGTGTCGGTGTGGAACGAGCGCTTCGCCGTGGCCAACGTTCCGTCACTGCTTCGACGCGCCGACGTCCTGTTGTCTCCGCACGGATCGACGCACTCGCTCACGTGGTGGCGTGTGGCGCGCGACCTGGGATGCGCGCTGATTGTGCCGGAGCACGCCGCTGTATCGGAATGGCCTGCGGCCGGTGTTTGGACCATACCGAGCGGACCGGGTGGCGCGATGTCCGGCGCGGCGCTGGCGAGTGCATTGTCGGCGGCCTGCACAACCGACGCACTGACAGCGCACCGGACCGCCATGCGTACGGCAGCCGCAGCACTGGTCAGTGCCGATGACGTCGCCGCCATGCTGGTGACGAGACTGCTGACGCATGTCAGCGCGGCCGAGGGCGCCGCGTCATGAGTGAGTTGGCGACGAACGCGGCCACGCACCCCTGCCGACTCCGGCTCTTCGCCGACGACGGAATGCGCGGTGCGCCGTCCACACCGCCCAGGCTGTGGTTCGCGATTCTCACCTATAATGCGCTGGCCTACACCAAGCGGTGTCTGCTCAGCCTCGATCTGCATACCGATGAACCCTGGCACGCGGTCATCCTGGACAATGGCTCTACAGATGGAACGCGTCGCTGGTTGAACGCCCTCGATGACCCGCGAGTCACGGTGGAACTGGGCACCGAGAATCGCGGTGTGGCCGGAGGGCGCAATCGCCTTGTGCAACTCATCGACACCCAGGTCCCCGACGATGGCTTCATCGTCTTCATCGACAATGATCTCGAATTCTTTCCGGGATGGTTGACGCCGTTTCGCGAGCTCTTCCAGCGGGTACCGGAGGCCGGTATGGCGTCCGGCAGCGGATTCGAGATGGTGGTGCATGCCACGCATCGCGAGCTGTTGTCGCCGTTGGCATTCGTGCCGATGCTGGTGGATGTCGCCTCGGGAGGGTTTGCCTGCTTCGTGCGACCGGCGGTGTTCCGCGCCATCGGCACCTACGACGAGCAGCTCAATCCGTTCTGGCACGAGGACGACGACATCACGGTACGCACGCGCGCCGCCGGATGGGACGCCTATGCCGTTCCCACCACCGCCATCGTGCATCACGGACACAAGTCCGGGGCGGCAGTGCCCGCGATCGCGCATTTGGGTTCGCGCAGCAAGCAGGCCTATCTCGTCAGGAAGTGGCGTGCGTTGGGACTCGTGTTGCCCGATGGTCGACTGCACTATGGGCAGCCGTCCGATGAGGATGCGCTTGGCGTCGCCTTGGCGCGTCGTCTGCATCGCGCCTCGCCCGTTCGCCGCAGCGAGTACACCCGCGCGCGCGTCGATCTCGCGCAACTCGCACAAAGTCTGTTGCAGCACGGCACGCTCATGGCCCGGCAACGATTCGCGTCCGCACCGGCGCTGGCATTGTTGGCGGAACTCTCGACCGCCGAGCCGGAGCATCCCACGTGGCCGGCGCTGCACGCCGCACTGCAGTCGTTGCTCGACGCTCGGCGTCGGCAATCGCGGCTTCCGGTGCGTGAGACGGGATCACCCCGCCTCTGCAAGTTTGCCGACACCGCAGACTGGGCGGACGAGCAATGGTATGCGTCGGCCGTGCTATACGCCGATGATGGTCGAGGACGACTGCAATGGTATGACCGCACGGCCGCCGTGTGGGACGCGACGCAAGCCGCCGTGGCCCTTGAACGACTGGGGATCCTCGGGTCGGATGCTCGCGTGCTGATGATCGGTGATTTGCGACGCGCCTGCGCGTGGAGTATCGCCGCCGAGGTACGGTCGATGATCGTCGCCGATCTGCTCGAGCAGTACGGGGCGGCGCCGGGAACCGTGTGGCTGGACCATCCGGAACAATTTGCGTTGAATCCTGATGCGGCCGATCGGCTGCGTGCGGTGGCGGTTGACGCGCTCTACGCGGAGGTGCCCCCGCTGGAAGCGGACGCCGGCATCGTGCTCCCGTGGTCGGACGATATGTCAGTGGCTGATCTCGCGTCGTTGATAACGGTGATGCGCCGACATCTGCGTCTGCACGCGCTGATGTGCGTAACCATCCCGGTGCGCCTGGCCGGACCCCCCGATGCGCGTGTGCTCGACGGCGTCGCCCGCGTTCCGGCGTGGCTGGCTGCTCTGGGGCTCGAATTGATCGAGCCCGTCGATACGTCGCTCAGCGATGAGGGCCTGCTCGCCGCGACGGACAGCGAGTCACGCATGACGCGTACGCCGAACCTGCTGCTGGCCGATGGCCCACGCCTCGTCGGTCGACTATTCGTGGCCGCTCGCACCATCGTCCGATGAACGCGCCTCGCCAGCCCGTTCCAGCGCACGATGTGTTGCCACCGGCGATGTTCGATCGGATGGCGCAGGCGATCACGCCGGATCTGCTGATCCCGTATCGGGTGCCCGCGCGCGCGTTCCCGCTGGGAACGGACGTCACCTTTCTGCATTCCGGGCGGATTACCGCGCGCGGGTACCCGACGGCTCAGGAGCTCCGCAAACGCCGGCCGGTGTGCAGCGATTGGCCGCGCGCCTCGATTCAATGCTGGAAGCCCGTATCGTTGACGCTCAGGAAGAGTGGCGCGACGTCACCAGCGCGGCCGAGTGGCGGGATGCGGTGATCGTCTGCAGCGACACGCTGCAGCGGCTGGCCGACCCGGCACCAAGGCTGCAGGCACTCCAGCACGTACTTCGCCATGCACTGGTGGCTGTCGTCTCGGTGCCGCTGCGCGCGCTCGGCACCGACGCGGATGACCTCGGACCGCCTGCGTCGCCCGCTCACGCGCGGGAATGGACGTTTCCCGAGTTGCAGGCCTGCCTCGACGCCTACGGCATGGAGCCGCTGTTTGGCGGCCTGCTGCCAAACGACTCCGATGGCCACGCCGGACCACCGATTGGTGTCATCATTGCCGCGGCACGAACGTCCTCCGCCAATCCAGTCACCGCCACTCAGCGCAATCGGCTGATCGCGTCCACCACGCGTTGCGCCGCGCCAATGTCCCCATACGCGTCACGCGCTGACGAAGGCGCCCGCGCCTGTTCGACCGCGTGCACAATGCGATGCATATCGGCATCCGCGAGGACGTTCCATCCACTGGCTACCGTTTCCGTCCACTCGGTCTCGTGGCGCAACGTGACGCATGGGATGCCCAGCCAGTACGCTTCCTTCTGCAGGCCACCGGAATCGGTGACCGCGACCTTTGCGTGCTGCAGCGCCACCACCAGATCCAGATAGCCCAGCGGTTCGACCACACGAACATGCGGAGGCACCGACACGCCGCGCGTCTCCAGCGTATGACGCGTTCGCGGATGCATGGGCCAGAGCACGCGTCGGCCAAGCGCACCGAATGCGGCAAGGATGGCATTCAGGCGCTCGGGATCATCGGTGTTGGCCGCACGGTGCACGGTCGCCAGGATATAGTCGCCGGAGGTAATGCCCAGTGCGCTGAGGCGGTGCGGATGTTCGGCAACGCGAGCGAGCGTGTCACGCAGTGCATCCAGCATCACATCCCCGACCACCTCGACACCGGCGGTGATCCCTTCGCGCGCCAACTGGTCGCGTGCAGACGCACTGGGACAACAGCACAGCGTGCTCAAGCGGTCAGTGACAATGCGATTGATCTCTTCCGGCATGTCGCGCACAAAGCTGCGAAGCCCCGCCTCGACATGCACCAGCGGGATGCCCAGCTTGGCCGCCGCGAGGGCACCGGCCAGTGTGGAGTTCGTGTCGCCGTACACCAGTACCGCGTCTGGTCGGTGCGCCATCAAGTCCTGTTCGATCGCCTCCAGCATCCGGCCGGTTTGCGCACCATGCGACGCCGAGCCCACGTGCAGGGTCACGTCGGGAGCCGGGATATCCAGCTCGTCGAAGAACACCGCCGACATCAGCGGGTCGTAGTGCTGTCCCGTGTGCAGCAGGCGTTCCGAATGCACTGCGCGCAGCACACGTGACACCGGCGCCGCCTTGATGAACTGTGGACGGGCACCCAGCACGGTGGTGATGTTCATGCGGAAACGTAGTCCCGATGCGGCGCCCCGCGAGCGGCACATTGTTGCAGGAAGTTCAGCAACAGCGGAATCTTGGCATCCCACGAGACGTGCGATTCGGCCCACTGCCGGATCTGTCGACGGCGGGCTTCGTGGCTCCAGCCAAGGGCGAGTGCGCGCAGTATTCGCGGGGAGATGGGGGAGTCGTCGGCCGGGAATTGCCGGAACCAGGGGAGCGCCGTCGTGAAGTCCGCGTCGCCGCCGGCCAGAATCATGGGGATCCCGCGCAGCACGTATTCCCGGTGCTTGAGCGCCGCGAGTTCCCGCAATCCCACCCGATGCGGTGCCAATGATCCGATGGCGACATGGGCACGCGCATACCACGGGCCCAATTCCGAGACGCGTACATGGCCGTGAAAGTGGATGCGATGCCCCATGCCGGCGTCATTCACCAGCGCGCGAAGCGCCGCCACGGTTGGCCCGTCGCCAACAAGGTGCAGGTGCACATCGCGCACATCCGGCTCGGACACAAATCCGACCACCAGGCGGTCGATGCCATGCCACGGATAGAATGAGGCCACGCACAGCAGATCGACACGATCCTCGGCCAGTTGCGGGCTCATGAACGGTATGGTGCGCGGGTCTGCGCCATTCGGCATGACGTGACCCGGTAGCTGGCACCCCGGTGCCGCGCGCGCGGCTCGGGACAGTTCGTCGTCGAGGATCTCGCGGGTGACGCCTACCAATCCGCTCGTCATCGGGAGAACGCGGTCCGCCCACGCCGCTTCTGCGGCCGCGGACTGCGGCGACGCTTCGTTGCGGAAAATGGTCTGCAACTCGAAGACCACCGGCGGCGCGGCGCGCACGAAGTGCTGCACTTCGGCGTCGTAGATCGGGTAGCGCAGATAGACCACATCGGGGGCGAACGTTTGCGCTGCCTCCAGACACTGGGCGAACGCCGTCGCGCGCCCTGGCAGGTCAAATCCGCCGCCGGGCACATCGATCACGCGATACGGTGCGTGACACGGCGCCGGCGCCGTCCGCGTGTCCGCCACAACCAGCGACTCCACCTCCGCGCCGTGGGCGCGCAGCGAAGTCACCTGCTCGGACAGCTTGCGGTGGACCCCGGCCTGATCGGTGCCGGCGAACGCCAGATGGAGAATTCTCACGCGATAGGTTGCCCGTTCGCCGGTATGCGCTGGACGGAGCGCCGCGCGGGACGAGTGCTCACACGATGGCGTCGAGCGCGCGCACGAGTTCGTCAGCCGCATGCTGCCAGCTGTAGCGCTGTGCCGTGCGAATGCCGGAATCGTTGCGCGGCATGGCGCCCTGCTGTTTCCGCTCGTGCACGCCGCGCAGATGCGTCACCAACTGCTCGTGCTGCCGCGCGCCCCACGCGGCCCAGCGACCAGCCAGCGCCGTCCCGTTGCTGGTGGCCTGCTCGAAGCCGTCGATTGTGATCAGCCGAGCGTTGTCCCGATTCAGGAACTCCGTGTGCGCCGTGCAACTGGACGCGATGACGGGCTTCCCCATCGACAGCATTTCGAGTGCTTCCAGGTTCCATCCCTCGGCACGGGATGGAAAGACGCCACAGTCCGCACCCGCCATCAGCGCGGCCACATCGTGCAGGGTGGGCAGCTCATTGGTCAGGATCGTGATGCGCGCAGCCATTGGCGACTGCCGGAACGGCATCAACATCGCCTCCATATCGGCGCGACTGACAAACGGATTCCCGCAGGAGAGGACGAGGCGCACGGCGTCGCGCGGGGTGAACGCCGCTTCGAACGCCCGCAACAATTCCAGTTGGCCCTTTCGCGTCTCCAGCTTGCCAATCTGCATGAAGACCGTCTCGCTCCACGAGGTGGCGGGGCGTACCTCGGCATGAAAGACCGTACGGTCCACACCCAGCGGCACCACGTGAATCGGCCGATCGACGATGCCGTTGTCGAGGCAGACTTGTCGCGCCCATTCCGAACAGACCAGCAGCGCATCTTGCTGTCTCAGATGGTGCGCTTCGCTGGCGGTGAATTGATCGCGCTCGAAGATGGTATAGGCCACGTGCCGACCCCGACCGACGTGCATGGCGAGGTCGAACTGCTGCGACAGCCGCACACTCGGCACATCAGGACGAAACGCGCCCTGCAGCTGCAGCCCTTGCCCCATCTGGGGATTCTCGATCAGCGTGCGATCCACCGGGCCAAGCGGGAAGAATGCCACGGGCATGTCGCGCGCCTGCAGCGTGCGCAGCAGATGCGCGCCGACGACGCCGTAACCGGTTCGCGAGTATGGTGCGATCAGCGAGATGCCGTCCCGGGCCGCGACCCAGCGCTCGCTGACCATCAGCGGCTGGGTAACTGGCAACGTCGGAAAGATGAATTCCTCGCCGCTCACGTCTTCCACGATCGGGTCATCAGCCGTGTCGTGCATCACCGCCGTGTCCATCGCGGCGGCGGCCGCCGTGACGGCCTCCATCGCACCAGACTCCGGCGTGGGATGTTCCGTGAGCGCATTCGGGAGCGCGATGACCGGCGCTGACGGCGACCCGACAACGGGCACAATGATCGCGGCACCTTCGTGTTCAACAACCTGACACGGCGTCATGCCGTTGTCGGCGAGGGCATCGGCGGCCGCCGTCCAGTCAGGCGAGTCGCTGGCATCAGAGACACAGATGGCCAGCACCCGCCCGGTTTCGATGAGCGGCTGCAGGGTTCGGCAAATCCACGGCACGTTGGCCGTGCTGACATGCACGAACACGCGTCCCTCGGGCTCGAGTCGCGAATCCAGCGCGGCAATGAGCGCCGTGGCGTCGGTGACATCCACGGTCTCCAGCCAGCCGCCCGCGTCGGCCGCGACATCCTGCAGTCGTTGCAGCCGCTCGGCCGGCAGTCCGGCCACAAACACCGTCGGCATGCCTCCCGGCGCCGTGGTGGCGCTCAGCGCGACAAATCCGAATCCAGGGCTCAGGTCCAGCAGCACGTCGCCGGTTTCAAGCTGCGCGTCCAGGAAAGCTCGAATCTCAGCCTCCACGCCGCCCTCCGCTTCCGCCGTCGCCGCTTCCGCCCATCCGGGCTCGTCGGCATTTCCTGGGACATGGAATCTCGGAACGCCGTCCACGACGACTTGCACGCTGGGGATGCTGCTGGCACTGAGTGTGTTGCCCGACATTGGATGAGCTCGGTAATCGTTGACGGAGTTGTGGCTGGTCTCACGTCTCCCATATTCACGATCCGTGCCATACCGTAAACTATTTATTATCAACGTTTTACGTATTGCAAGACCATTTCGTCACGGCGCCGCCTGGTAGAAGCTGCAAACACGGCGGCATAATTTGCCGCGTTGATACGTATCGGCGCAATTTGCCGGATATTCTTGAATCCTCTCCGAATACACTAGACGTAAGTCATTAATTGGCAACATATTAAGCTGCTCGCACGCATGGCACGCGTGTTGCTATTGGTGGCTATGGCCATGTAGCACTCACCGGCCGGAGGAATGCCCCGATGTGCGGTATCGCTGGATTCATCGATCTCCAACGACGTCGAGTTGAAGCCGGTTCGCAGCGCCTGGCGCTGATGAACCGGCTGCTGGCGCATCGTGGACCGGATGGTGAAGGCCAGTGGCTCGACGAGCGGGAATCGGTCGGGTTGATGCACCGTCGGCTCAGCATTATCGATCTCGAGGGTGGGCGTCAGCCGATGGAGGACGCCGAGTCTGGTTGCATCATTGTCTTCAATGGTGAGATCTACAATTACATCGAGATTCGCGACGCGCTTGGGCGCGACCGGTTTCGCACGAGCTCGGACACCGAGGTCATCCTCCGCGCGTGGCTCCGCTGGGGTCCTCGCTGCGTCGATCATTTGCGCGGGATGTTCGCGTTTGCGATCTGGGACCCGCGTCAGGATGTCTTGTTCTGCGCCCGCGACCGCTTCGGCATCAAGCCCTTCTATACAACCGAGATCGGTGGCGTGCTGTACTTCGCCTCGGAAGCGAAAGCGCTGCTGCCGTTCCTCGACCGCTGCGAGACGGACGAGTCCGGACTGCAGGACTATCTGACGTTTCAGCTGTGCCTGGAGGGCAAGACGCTCTTCAAGCATATCGAAGAGCTGCAGCCCGGTCATACGCTCACCGTTTCGAGCGGCACGGTCCGTCGCGCGCGCTATTGGGAAGTCTATTACGATCTCGACTTCACCCATCGCACCGCGTGGTTCGAGGAGCAACTCCGCGGTCAGCTTGAGGAATCGACGCGACTGCATCTGCGCGCCGATGTGCCGGTCGGGGCGTACGTGAGCGGTGGTATCGACTCCGGACTGGTCGCGGCGCTGGCCACCGGTCAGGGACAGTCGTTGGTGGGCTTCACCGGCCGCTTCGATGAGGGGCCTGCCTACGATGAGAGTCCGTACGCGCGCTCCGTGGCCGACCACCTCGGCATGACGCTGCACGAATGCACCATTACCCCCGCCGACTTCATTGAACATATCGGCCGGGTGATCTATCACCTCGATTCACCGGCGGCCGGGCCCGGGGCGTTTTCGCAGTACATGGTTTCGCAGATGGCCGCCCGGCACCGCAAGGTGGTGCTGGGTGGACAGGGCGGCGACGAGATTTTCGGCGGATACACGCGCTACCTCGTGGCGTACTTCGAACAGTGCATCAAGGCGGCCATCGATGGCACCACCGACGGTCGCAATTTCGTGGTGACGTACGAGTCCATCATCCCAAACCTGTCGGCGCTCCGCAACTACAAGCCGATGCTGCAGGACTTCTGGCGCGACGGGCTCTTCGATCCGATGGACCAGCGCTACTTCCGTCTCGTCAATCGCGCCCCGCATGCCGGCCGCGCGGTGCGTTGGGAGCAGTTTGGTCGATATTCGCCGTACGACACGTTCCTGCGCGTGTTCAACGGGGAAAACGTGCGGAAGCAATCGTACTTCGACCTGATGACGCACTTCGACTTCAAGACCTTGCTCCCGGCCCTCCTGCAGGTGGAAGATCGCGTGTCGATGGCGCACGGATTGGAGGCGCGCGTGCCCATGCTGGACCATCCGCTGGTGGAGTTCGCCGCGACCATTCCCGCCGACGTGAAGTTCACCAATGGCCGGCTCAAGCGAACGTTGGTAGACGTTTCGCGCGATCTGTTGCCGGCGTCGGTCACCAGCCGCACGGACAAGATGGGCTTCCCCACCCCGTTCAACGACTGGGCGCGCGGCCCCATCCGGGACTTTCTGCACGGCATCTTTTCATCCGACGCCGCGCGGTCGCGCACGTACTTCGACAACGCACAGGTACTTTCGCAGCTTGAGCACGATGGCCAGTTCGGCCGCAGCCTCTGGGGTCTGTTGTCCCTCGAGCTGTGGCAACAGGCGTTCCACGACCGACATCGTCCGTTTGTCGCCGATGCCGACTTCCCTGCACTTTCGTTCCCTCACGCGACGGTTCCCGCCGACGCGTCACCCGACCTTCTCAGCCCACTCTAATGCGTGTAATCATCACCGGCGGCGCCGGATTTGTTGGCTCTCATCTCGCCGATCGCCTCCTCGCGCGCGGTGACGAGGTGCTCGTCATCGACACTTTTGCAACCGGGCGTCGTGACAACCTCACCCCGCAGCCCGGCCTCACCGTCGTTGAGGGCAGTATCGCCGACCGGGACGTGGTGGATGAAACGTTTGTCGATTTCGCGCCCCAGGTCGTTGTGCATGCGGCCGCGGCCTACAAGAATCCGGATGACTGGGCCGAAGACTGCGCCACCAATGCCCTCGGCAGCGCGCTTGTCGCGCAGGCGTCGGCGCGGGTTGCGGCCAGCCGCCTGATCTACTTCCAGACCGCGCTCTGCTACGGTCTCAAACCCATCGAGCAGCCCATCACGCTCTCGCATCCCCTGGTGCCGTACGGATCGAGCTACGCCATCAGCAAGACGGCGGGAGAGGGATACGTCGCGCTCTCCGGCGTGCCATTCCTGTCGTTCCGACTGGCGAATGCGTATGGACCGCGCAACATGAGCGGCCCGCTGCCGACGTTCTTCCAGCGTCTCGATGCCGGCAAGAAGTGCTTCGTCATGAACACCCGCCGTGACTTCGTCTTCGTCGATGACCTCATTGACGTGATTGAGAAGGCCGTGCACGGCATGGGCAGCGGCGGCTTCTACCATGTGTCGTCCGGGCGCGACTACTCCATCAAGGAGCTCTTCGACGCGACCGTCGCGGCCATGGGCATTGCCCTCGACGCGCCGGTTGAGGAACGCGAGCGAAATCCTGACGATGTGTTTTCCATCCTGCTCGATCCCTCGCGCACGCAACGGGAGTTTTCGTGGACCACGGGCACACCGCTCAGTGACGGCGTGGCGCGGGCCATCGCTTACTATCGCGAGTACGGCATCGAAGAAACGTTCACCCACCTGCGCCTCGCCGCCACGTGAGTCGGACGGCGCACACGTCGGCGCTTCGCGATACCCGCATCCTCGTTACCGGGGGTGCGGGATTTGTCGGAAGCAACCTGGTGGTCCGCCTGCTGGACGAGGGCGTTGGCCACCTCCATGTGGTGGACAATCTCCTGTCGGCGGACCGGGACAATGTGCCGGCCGACGCGCGCGTGCGTTTCACCGAAGGATCAATCGCCGATGACGCGGTACTGCAGACGTTTGGTGATGAGTACGACTACGTCTTCCATCTGGCCACGTACCACGGCAATCAGAGTTCCATCCATGATCCCATCGCCGATCATGACAATAACCTGTTGACCACGCTCAAGCTGTTCGAGCGACTCAAGTCGTTCACCCGTCCGCGGCGCATTGTGTATGCCGGGGCCGGCTGTGCGGTGGCCGAGAAGACCTTTGACGATCCGACGCCCACCGACGAGAACGCACCCATCTCATTGCGGATGGACAGCCCATACAGCATTTCGAAGCTGGTGGGTGAGTTCTATGCGGTGTACTACCACGAACGGCATCAACTGCCCACCGTTCGCGCCCGCTTTCAGAATGTCTACGGCCCGCGCGAAATCCTTGGGGCCGGACAGTGGCGCGGCACGCCGGCAACGGTCTGGCGCAATGTGACGCCCACCTTCATCTACAAGGCGTTGCGCGGAGAGTCGCTGCCGCTGGAGGGCGACGGCGACACCACCCGCGACTTCATCTATGTCGATGACCTGGTGGAAGGTCTGATTGCCTGCGCGCTGCGCGGTGCGGCGGGCGATGTCTACAATCTCGCCAGCGGTCACGAAATCTCCATTCGGGATCTGGCAATGCGCATCAATGAAGCCGCAGGCAATCCCGCGCCGCCTACGATGCTGCCTCGGCGCACCTGGGATCGCTCGGGACGGCGGTTTGGCGATCCTGCCAAGGCGCGACTGCAGTTGGGGTTCGAGGCGCGGATTGCCCACGACGAAGGCATTCGCCGTACGGTGACGTGGACGCGCGACGCAATGCCCCTGATCGAACGGTGCATGCAGGCGCACCAGGCACAGATGGCAAACTGCTAGGCGCCTCGCGTCAGGCGCTTTGCGCGGACGCCTGAACAGAGCCAAACAGCTCCATCACGTTCAGGAAGTGATTGGCCAAGCGGTCGTATCCGTATTCACCCGACACCACAAAGTCCGCCAACGCCCGTTCCGCAATGCGGGTAACCAGCGCGTCATCGCGCAACGCATCGGCAATCGCGGGCAGGTCGGAGAGATCGCGTTTGACGGGGATGTAGTGCTCCCACGGGCGGAACAGTCCGCTGTAGTGCCCCTCCACCAACACTTGCACCGTGCCCATCATGATGGCTTCCAGATGGCGGGGCCCCAGCGCGGCGAAGTGATAGCGGGTGAGCTCGCCACCGCAAAGCGCGTCAGCATCAGTGAATGACAGGTTGGGCTGATCGGCCAGCAGACTGCGCACATGCAGTGCCACCTCGCCACGCTTGTCGAGCACACTTGAGCCGCTTTCGCTGCCCAGTATTGAGCGACTGCTGGCCAGGAAATCCAGCCACTGGTCGCCAAGGACCGTGTCTTCGGGACGCACGGAGATGTCGAGCCGCAGTCCTGTCGACGAAAGCCGGGATGTGCCTTCGAGGCCAAGTCGTGCCTTGATGTTGCCGAGCCAGCCAAACCAGTACGGCAGATGATTCGCGCGATACACCACGTCGGTGCCGCGCGCACCAATCGGTTTGCGCTGCTCACGCGCCGACACCACGCGCGCCGGATGCAGATAGCCTGTGAGCGCCTCCACGAAGAACGCCCGCTGATGCATGCGCGGGTACAGCAGCGCGCGGTGTGTGTCGTCAAAGCATGTGACAATCACCTGCACCCGCAGCGACACCAGCCACTCGTCCAGCGTGTGCGCGTGGTCGTATTCGTCCTGCGGCATGGCCGCGACCAGCCCGGTGAATTGCTGCATCCACTCCAGGCGCTTGGCCAGGACGGCAAACTGCGGGTACCAGCGCCAGCAAAGCAGCGTGGTGTGCAGGACAATCACGTCATGCTCCAACCAGCGCGGGTCCACGGCCGTCACTTCGGCCATGTTGACGTAGGTGACCGCCACGCGTCCCGGCTCGGCGTGATCGAGAAAGCGCACGTGATCGAGAATCGCCACACGTTGTTGCGCCGCATTGCGCAGATCGCAGAGCACGAGAACGGAAAGCATGGCGGAGGGCGTGGCCGTGTCGAAGATGTGCCGCGGCGCCGTCAGGCGACGGCTGCCAGCGTCGGAGATGTCGCACCCACCATGGCGCGATCGCCAAGGAACAGGTCGCACCACACCGTGTAGGCGAAGAGCCGCCAGGCCAACGAGATGGTCACCGAGTCTGCCGAGGTCCACGCGCGCCGCGTGGTGCGGTCGCGGACTATGACGGACAGCGCGTCAGGCTGTGCCACGGCAGGCGCCGAACGCCAGGCATCGGTGTAGGTGGCGGCTCGCAGCGCCGGCCCCAACGCCCCATTCGCCCACCCAATCAGCGGTGATTCAAAACCCAGCTTGGACGTGCGTGTGCGGATCACGTCCGGCATGATCCCCCGCATGGCGTCGCGCAGGATGCGTTTGGTCCACGTGCCATCGTGCTTCGCGCTACCGGGCAGCGCAAACGCGTACGTCACCAACTCCCAGTCCAGAAATGGCGAGCGAACTTCCACTCCGTTGGCCATCGAGCATCCGTCGAAGTTCCGCAAAATCGATGGCAGGTGCGTGCGATGGAAGTCGCTGTAGAGCGCGTCCGTCAATGCGGCGCCTGACAGGTCGCGATACCAGGGGTACCCCGCCAGCAACTCGTCGCCGCCATGGCCGTCCAGCGTGACCACCACGCCGTGCTCGCGCATGGTGCGGTAGATGTTGTACACGGGAACGGCGGGCGCGCCGCTCAAGTCATCCATGGCCCACACGCTGTGGGCAATATCACCCACGGCCGATTGTGGCTCGAACGGCCAGTAGGTGGGCGTGGCCCCCGTATGGGTCACCACGGCGTCGGCAAACTCGCGCTCATCCACCTCGTGACCCGGGAACGTCGCGATGAACGTCCGCTGCCAATCGCTGGCGCAGCGAGTGAGATCGCCGTGACTGTCCCCGCGACCGATATGGGCCACACTCGATGCCACGGCGCTTGAGTCCAACCCACCGCTCAATGACGTGCCAATGCGCACATCGCTGCGCATGCGCAGCCGCACGGCATTCAAGAACCGTTCGCGAAAACCCTCCACCTGTTCGTCGTACGCCACCGGCGCGACGGGCAGATGCTCGCGCGTTTCCCACCAGCGCTTGAAGCCCTTGGCGCCCTGCGGGGTTACAGTCAGTGAATGTCCCGGTGGCACGCGATGGACGCCGCGCATCGCGGTCGTGAGCATCGTGCCGTCGTACGCCACGGGGTTGGTGAAGAACGCCTCTGCCGACTCGGCGCTTAGCCGCGGTGTGAAGTCGGGGAGCGCGAGGAATGCCTTGATTTCCGACGCGAACGCGACGCGGGTTCCGGCCACGGCCACATACAGGGGCTTGACGCCAAATCGATCGCGCGACAGGAACAGCGTTTGGGTCGATGGACTCCAGATCGCGAACGCCCACATGCCGTTGAAGCGCAGCTGGCACGCGTCGCCCCACCGATGAAACGCGGCGGCGACCACCTCGGTGTCCGTTTCCGTGTGGAACCGATAGCCATCGGCGCGCAACTGATCGCGCAGTTCGAGGAAGTTGTACACTTCCCCGTTGAACGTGATGTACACCGTCGTCCCATCCGGACAGGCCACGGCCATCGGGCACGCGCCGGCCGGGGACGGGTCGAGAATCGACAGACGACGATGACCGAGCGACACGGGTCCGTCGGTGTAGACGCCGCGTCCGTCCGGTCCGCGATGCGCCAGCGCGTCGGTGAAGCGATCAATCAGATCGCCCCGCCCGCCGTGCACGAAGTCAAGAATTCCGGTAATGCCGCACATGGCGAGATCGGCAGCGTTGAACGCGAACTACTGAACGCGCACGCCGTCTGGCTGCGATGGGAACACGTCAAGGGTCACCGCACGGCGCAACTCGTGCGCGTCGTCGCGGCTCACCACCTGCATGCCCACGCGACGGGCCAGGTTGAACACCAGGGGCGCCTTGAAATTCGCGGTCGCGCCTTCGGTTGAATCATTGGGCAGGGTCAGCATCACCAGACCGAACGCGTCGGCTGGCTGCTCGATACCCAACGCGGCCCGCTCGGTCTCGCCCAGATCGACGCCATAGGTGGCATCGAGCACGAACGGATCGGCAAGCAGGAACGTTACGGCATCGTTGGTCATGGCCTGCATCCACCAGAGCCCCTCCCGGGCGGCAGGCACCAGCGCGTACTCGGCGTAGTCGGGAAAGCCCCACAGCGGCGTCGGAAACGACATCACGACATCGGCGGAGACTTCCAGATCACCAAGTACCAGAGAGGAAACGGAACGGACAGCGGATTCGAACGCCTGCGGGTCTGCGTGTGCCACGGAGATCATGGGAGGATCAAAGGTAATTTGCGAGGCTCAGGCCAAGTATGCGCGACGTCGCGCTCATCGCTGCCTGGTACAACGTTTGCTTGCCAACCAACTCCGCAATCGCCTTGTCGACTTCCGTGTCTCGCAGATCGGCGCGGAATGCTTTCAGATTGAACTCCATTCCGTTCAGATTCGTGCGGGCGTTTTCCAGCTCGTTGATGCGGGCGCCCTGGGCGCCCAGCACGTTTTGCACCTGACTGCTGGCCGCGGTGATCCGATCGGTCGCCGCCTGAATGCCGGGAACATCATTGTTGCCCAGCGCCGTGGAGAGCGCGCGCAGCGCTTCCAGGGCATCGGTGCTGAGAAAGACTTCGGTGCCATTGTGCGACGGCGTCATGAATACACCGTCGTTGATTTCCAGACTCGTCGCACCGCTGGGATTGACCGGCGTCACACCAACCGTCAGCGCGGAGAATCCGTCCGCCGGTGTAGGCGGTAGCCGAAACGGCTGCTCTCCGGATCGCGTGCCACCGAACAGATAGTCGTCACCAAGACGCGTGTTGCCGAGTCCGACGGCATAGTTGATGAGCTGATCGACTTCGGTTTTCACCAGCAGTCGCGTTTGCGCGTTGGCGGTGCCGGATGCCTGCGCCACACCAAGCTCGATGGCGCGACCGAGTCCGTCAGTGAGTTGGTTGAGTACCAATTCTTCCGCCGACGCGCGCGACAGCCCGAGATCGACGTTGCGCTGAAACTGCGTGAGCGCGCGCATGGAACTGGAAATGCGCACCACTTGTCCCGCCGACGTCGGATCGTCGGACATCTTCCGCAAGCGGATGCCCGAAGAGATGTCTTCGTTGAGTCGATCGATCGATTGCAGGTTGGTCTGCAATCGATTCTGACTGTTCCGTGTGATGAGCTGATTCGTGACGCGCATCGGTCGGGTCGAGGCCGGTTGGTGTCACCGCCCGGTTGGGTAGCAACACACCACTGGCATTCTTCAATTGAGTATCGGAGCCACCCCGCCAGCCTTTAGCCCGTATCTGGTCGATTTTTTCCGGTGCCATTGGAATCGAACCAGGCGGCCGAATTTGCCGGGTGGGGTGTTTGGCCCCATACTATAGGACGCGCGCTGGTGAGCGGGGTCACCGTCCGGCCCTGGCCACAGAAGTGATACGACCCCCGAACGCAGTGACATGGCCACCATCCTGTACGTCGACGACGAACCCAGCGTCGGCCTGATTCTTGAGGACACCCTGATTCAGGGTGGTCATTCGCCAGTAGGCGCCCGTGGCGTGCCCGAGGCGTTGCAGATTCTGGAACGCGGCGGCATCGACCTGATCATCTCCGATTACCGGATGCCGGGTTTGACCGGGCTGGAGTTCCTCCAACTGCTCACCCGCGAGGGGTACGATGTCCCGCTGATCATGCTGACCGGGTATGCCAGCATCGAGCATGCGGTGGCCTCGATCAAAGCCGGCGCGATTGACTACATCACCAAGCCGGTCCGCCCGCAGCAGTTGGAGCTGGCGGTCGATCAGGCCCTGGAGTTCGTGCGACTGCGTCGGGAGAACGAGTCACTTCGCAAGGAGGTGATGCAGTTCCGCAATGAGAAGCAGATCATTGGTGACTCGCCGGCCATTCGGCGCATTCTCCAGACCGTATCCATGGCCGCGCCCACACGCGCCACGGTCCTGCTGCAGGGCGAGTCGGGCACCGGTAAGGAGCTGTTCGCGCGGGCCATTCACGACCAGAGCGATCGACGCGACCGTCCCTTCATCAAACTCAATTGCGCGGCGCTCCCGGAAGGACTGGTGGAATCGGCGCTGTTTGGTCACGAAAAGGGCGCGTTTACCGGGGCCATCAAGCGGGTGGAAGGCGCCTTCGAGCGAGCCAACCGCGGCACGCTGTTGCTGGACGAAATCTCCGAGATGCGGCTTGATCTGCAGGCCAAGCTGTTGCGCGTGCTGCAGGAGCAGGAATTCGAGCGCGTGGGTGGCACGTCGTCCATCAAGGTGGACGTGCGCATTGTGGCCACCACCAATCGCGACCTGGCGTCCGAGGCCGATAACGGGCACTTCCGTCAGGATCTCTACTATAGACTGTCCACCATTCCGGTGGTGATTCCGCCGCTGCGTGATCGGGTGGAAGACATTCCGGTGCTGGCGCTGCGATTCGCCATGCGCAACGCCGCGGAAATGGGCAAGAAAATCGAGGGGATTGCCCCCGACGCGCTGGACGCCCTGCAGAAGTACCCGTGGCCAGGCAACATCCGCGAGTTGCAGCATGTCATTGAACGCGCCGTGATTCTCACGCCCGATCCGATGATCCAGCAGCATTGCCTGGAAGGGACGCGGTTTGGCCTGGCGCATTCGCTGGGATCGCCAAACATGCGGCCCCGTTCGATTGCCACCCCGGGCAGCATGCCGGCGCTGTCAAACGGTGGCGCCAACGGCTCCATCAACCTGTCGTCGCTGAACGTGGCGGAGGCGGAGCGGGTGCTCATTCAGCACGCGCTGACGGCGTCAGGGAACAACCGCACCAAGGCGGCCGACCTGTTGGGCATCAGCGTTCGGACGCTGCGAAATAAGCTGAATGGGCCGGGGCGGGAGACGGAGGGGGACGGCGAGGATGAATAGGAAGGGCGTATGGGCTTGGCCCCAGATCGGCAAGGACCGCCGTGTTGAGCTAGGAAGTATTTGCCCTGTATAGCTCTGTTATCGCCTGGCCAGGATGGACAATTTGACCGAATTGTCTAGCGGAAAATATTGCCTATCAGTATTGTAAGCTATTGCTAGTTAAAGGTTTATAAGACGGCAGGAAGGATTTGCCGACTATTTGCACGGTGGGTGTGTGAAGCTGGCCCGACCATTGCTTTTCAGGGAGGCGAGAACGTTCGCCCTCTTTCCCTGGAAACCGCCGATGCTCTTCGGATTCATCGATCGCGTCACCTCTGCCTCGCCGCTCAAGACGGCGCTCGACCGTAGTGTCGAGCGGTCGCGGAGCATTGCGGATCGGGTCAGCAAGGCCTCGCTGCAGAACAGCGACGGCTTCGCGCTTGAAGCCACGGGCAAGAATTCGGCGCCGAACGCCAACCCTGTAAATGTCGAAGACGAGATGGTCGCGCTGGCGGACGAACAGATCCGCTTCCTCGCGACCTCCCGCCTGCTCGAAAAGACCTACGCCAGCCTGCGCGGCGCCATCAAGGGTAGCTCCGTCTGATGCCCATCGATCCGATGCGGCGTCCGGGGCTCCTGCCCATTCCGTCGCAATCCTCCGTGCGCCCGATGTTCAAGACGCTGGGGATTGCCGGCAGCGGATTGGCCGCGCAGCGCCAGCGCATGGAAACCATCGCGCAGAACATCGCCAACGCCGACGTCACGCGTGGTGCCGACGGCCAGCCGTTCAAGCGTCGCGACGTGGTCATGGAAGCGGCCACCCCGCAGAACGCGGTGTACGGCGAACAAGGCAATGGGTTTGGTGGTGCGGCCGGCGCTGCCGGTGTGTTCGGCTCGAATCCGTATGCCGTTCCGGCGCCAAGCACCGACGGTGCCAAGTCTATTGAAGTGCCGGTGCTGCAGTATCGCACCGAAAGCGCGGGACCTGGCCCCGGACCAATCGGTGGCGAGTACGGCGTGCGCATCGCCGGCATCGCCGAAGACCAGGGTGAAGGTCGCCTGGTATACGAGCCGGGTCACCCCGATGCCGACGCCAACGGCTACGTGCGCTATCCCGACATCGATACCACACAGGAAACGGTGCGGCTGCTGGACGCGAAGCGCCTGTTCGAAGCCAACGCGGCCGTGTTCCAGGTGGCCAAGTCGATCCTCCGCGCTTCACTCGATATCTGAATTCACTGAGCAACTCGCAGCGGGTCCGGGAATCGGTGTGACGTCAACCTCCTCCTCTTCCTCTCCGATTCCACATCGATTCCCGGCTCGCTGCGCCTCCTCTCTACACACGTCATGAGCATCAACGGCATCACCAACCCGCTTCTCTCGAGCCTCGGCTCGATCGGCCGACCGGACACCACTCGGCCAGCAACCGATCGCGCCGGTTCGGCGGCGAACGCCGCGACCAACGCGGCGGCGAGTGCGCGGACCGCGCTCAAGCCGCAGGCGCCCATTGCCGGACAGGCGGCGTTGCAGAACGCCGTTCCGGCCGAAGCACCGGCCGGTACCGATCCGACGCTGTGGAGTGTGCTCACCGCCGACGAACGGAACTTCTTTGCCAAGACGGCCGCACTGGGCCCGCTCACCTACGGTCGCATCAAGGCCGTTTCGAATGCTGCACCGCCGGCGGCGCGCGGCGTGCGCCTCGACGTCCGCGCCTGAACTCGGAGCCATCACCATGCAGACGCGTATCGATCAACTCACTCGCTCGCTTCCCGATCTCATTGGTCGCGACACCGGCGCCAAGCCGGTGCCGGTCATTGCCGACGGCGAAGGCTCGTTTGGCAACACGCTCACGCGCGCCATCAATGAAGTGTCCGATGCGCGCGACAAAAGCGGCGATCTCACGCAGCGCTTTGCCGCCGGAGAGAACGTCGAGCTCCACCAGGTGATGGCCGCCAGTGAAGAAGCCGGTCTCGCGCTCGATCTCCTGATCGAAATGCGCAACAAGGTGGTCGAGGCCTATCGGTCCGTGATTTCCATGCAGTCCTGAACCCGCAATATCCGTCATGGCTTCGTTCGCAGATTCTCTCTTTGGTCGCATGAGCGGTGGTCGCCAGGTGGCGATCATCGCCGTTGGCGTGATTGTCACCGGCGCCGTGTTCGGCGTCTCGCGCTGGGCCACGCAACCCACGATGGTGCCGCTCTACGCGGACATGCCGGTTGGTCAGGTGAAGAAAGTCACCGACAAGCTGACTGAACTGGGCATCGCGCACGAGCTCGATGTCACCGGCACCACGGTGCTGGTGGCCAGTACCGATATGGTGAAGGCGCGCGTGGACATGGCGGCCGAGGCGATGCCCGGTGAGGGCCGTCCGGGACTCGAGCTGTTCGACAAACCGTCGTGGGGCATGACGGACTTCACGCAGAAGATCAACTATCGTCGCGCGCTGGAAGGAGAACTGGAGCGCACGATCGGCAAGATGAAGAACATCGAGGCCGTGCAGGTGCATCTGGCACTCGAAGACGACAAGCTGTTCAAGGAGAGCGAGCGCCCGTCGAAAGCCTCGGTGACGCTCACCATGGCCGGCGGCGAGGCGCCGCGCGCCGAAACCGTTCAGGGCATTGCCAGCCTCGTGGCCAGCAGTGTTGGTGGTCTCGATCCGGAGCACGTGACGATTGTCGACTCGCGCGGACAGGCGCTGACGTTGCAGGACGAAGGCTCGATGGCCGGGCTGACCAGCCGTCAGTTGGCCGTGCAGCGCGAAGTGGAATCGCACATGGAGCAGAAGGCCGACCGCTTGCTGTCGAGCCTCGTGGGCTCCGGCAATGCGCGCGTACAAGTATCGGCGTCCATCAACTTCGATAAAGTGGAGCGCACGACGCAGGCCGTCGATCCCGACAAGCAGGCACTGGCCACCGAACAGAAGTCGGAAGTGACGCCCAGTTCGCCGCAGCAGGGCGCGGGGTACACGCAAACCGCCACGTCGTACGAAAACACCCGCAGCACCGAGAATTTCAGCGGGGCCATTGGCAATTTGAAGAAGCTGACCGTGGCCGTGCTCATTGCCGACAAGGTCACGCGGGCACCCGGCGCGGATACCAGCGCCAAGGCGGCGGCCATTCCGCCCACGATCACCGCCCGCACACCGGACGAACTCACACGTATTGAAACACTCATGCGCAGCGCGCTGGGTGTCGACTCGGCGCGCGGTGACGTCATCTCGGTGGTCAGTGCGCCATTCGACATTCCCGCACCCCTGGTCGTGCGACAGGACTCGGTGGTGGCGCCGGACATGATGGCGCGACTGCAGACTAATCCCAAACCCGTGGTGGCGGTGGCCGCATTGGTCGTGCTGCTCGTCATGGCCGTCCTGATGCTCGGCGCGCTCAAACCCAAGAAGGGCGTGCCTCAGCAGGCCGCCGATCCGCGCAGCTTGCCATCGCGCGCCGGCTATCCGGAACTGCCCGCGTCATCGCAGATGCAGTCGGCTTTGCAGGCGTCGCGCGAGATGGAACAGATGCAGGCCGAGGAACGTCGTCAGGTCATTCTGCCGCCGACGACGACCAACGCCGAACGCGAGCAAGCGATGGCCACGGTGGATCAACGTCCTGACGCGGCCATGCGCGTCACACGTGGCTGGCTTCGCACCTGACCGACTGACCGCCCGAATCAATGTCCACCGCACTCGCCAGAAGCAGCGCCGACCGATACGCCCCTGACCGCCTCACCGGCCGTCAGAAAGTGGCGATCGTGTGCATGGCGCTCGGCACCGAACACGCCGCGAAACTCACCACCGGGCTCAATCCGGACGAGGTCGAGATCGTGGCGATGGAAGTCGCGCAACTTGATCATGTGCCGCCCAGCACCGTGGATGCCGTCCTCGCGGAATGGCTCGAGCTCACGCTTGGGATCGACTCGCTGAGCACCGGCGGCATGGAGTTCGCCAAGGAAGTGCTGGAAGCCGCGTTTGGTGAAGCGCGCGCCGGCCAGATTCTGACCCGTATTCAGACACAGCTGGCCGACAGCGATCGCTTTGGCCGGTTGCGTCATGCCGATCCGCAGCAACTCGGCAACACGTTGCGCGGTGAACATCCGCAAACCATCGCGCTGGTCCTGGCGCACCTGGACCCGGGGCATGTGGCCGCCATCCTGAAGGAAGTCGATCCCGCCTTGAGCGGTGACGTGATGTTCCGGATTGCCAAGATGGACAAGGTCTCGCCCGAGATGGTGACACTGGTGGAACGCGCCATCGGCACCGAAGCCGACATGACGTTCTCGCAGACCATGAGCCAGGTGGGTGGTCCGGCGGCGGTCGCGGCCGTGCTCAACCTACTCAGCGCGTCGCTCGAAAAGGAAGTGCTCGATCAACTGTCGGAGCGCGATCAACAGCTCAGCGACCAGATCAAGAATCTCATGTTCGTGTTCGAGGACCTGCTGGCGCTCGACGACAAGTCGCTGCAGCGGCTGCTGCGCGAAGTGGACGTCAAGCAGTTGGCGCTCGCCCTCAAGGCCACCAGCGCCGAACTCAAGAGCAAGATCATGGGCACCATGTCGCAACGCGCGGTGGCCGGCCTCAAGGAAGAGATCGAGTTCCTCGGCCCGGTCAAGATGCGCGATGTCGAGGCCGCGCAGTCGGACATCGTCTCCAAGGTGCGCGCGCTCGAAGAGACCGGCGAGATCGTGATGAGCAGCGGAACCGACGATGTCATCGTCTGACGGCCCGAAGATGATCATGCATGCCACGCCCTGGGCGCTCGATGAACTGCCGATGCCCGACATCTTTCCGATGTCGGAGGCGCCATCACGTCATGCGGAGATGTCGTCCGACATCGATGTGCACGCCCATCTTGCGGCGGAACGGACACGTCTGGAAGCGGACGCGTATGCGCGCGGCGTCCAGGACGCCGAGCGTACCGCGCGATCCGCCAGCGACGCGCGGATGGCATCGGCGCTCAGCGCCCTTGGCGAATCGATAGCCTCCGTGCAACTGCATGTCACACGCTGGACCGCCAATACGGAAGAGAACGTGGCCGCGATCGCGATTGCCGTGGCCCGGCATATCGTGGAGCGTGAAGTGACCGTCGATCACACCATTGTGCGTGATCTCGTGCAGCGCGCGCTGTCGCAGTTCCCGCTCGACCAGACGATTACCGTGCGCCTGCATCCGGACGACGCCGCCACCTGCAGCAGCGCCGCTGTCGCCGATGGCAGTGGCCGCGTCAAGGATGTGCGCTGGGTCTCCGATGCGAACATCATCCGGGGTGGCTGTCTGGTGGAAGGCCGCGAACGCATCATCGACGGGCGCGTCGACACGTCCCTGGAGCGCGCCTATCGCAGCATCGGTCAGGTGCAGGCATGACGCTGTCCATTCATGCCGATCCCGCGTTCGGGACTGCCTTCACACCGGCCGTCGAGTCCATGCTCGAGCGCCTCGATCCGAACGATCGTTTTGCGACGTATGGCCGGGTGACGCGCGTTGTTGGACTCGTGCTCGAAGCCACCGGCCTCGAGGTCGGTCTGGGCTCGCTCTGTCGCATTACCAGTCATTCGCGTGATCGCTCGGTGTTGGCTGAAGTCGTCGGCTTTCACGAGCGCGGTGTGCTGCTCATGCCGCTGGGGGAACTGGATGGGCTGCATCCGGGCAGCTCCGTCCAACCTCTGGGCCGTACCTTTGGTGTCGATGTGGGGCCGGGACTGTTGGGTCGCGTGCTGAATGGCCTGGGCCATCCCATCGATGGGAAGGGCAAGGTGGATGTCATCGAGCGTGTGCCGTTGGCCGCCGAGCCACCCAACCCGCTTGAACGTCAAACAATCGACCGACCGCTCGAAACGGGTGTGCGCGCCATTGATGGACTGCTCACCGTGGGACGCGGCCAGCGCATCGGCATCTTCTCCGGTTCGGGCGTGGGCAAGAGCACGATGCTTGGCATGATTGCGCGGCATGCGCAGGCCGATGTCAATGTCATTGCCCTGCTCGGCGAACGCGGTCGTGAAGTGCGCGACTTCATCGAGAACTCGCTCGGTCCGGAAGGGCTCGCCCGTTCGGTAGTCATTGTCGCCACTGGCGATCAGGCCGCGCTGGTGCGCGCCCGTGGCGCGTTGGTGGCCACCGCGATTGCCGAATACTTCCGTGACCAGGGCAAGCAGGTATTGCTGATGGTCGACTCGGTCACGCGGGTGGCAATGGCGTGGCGCGAAATCGGCCTGGCCACCGGCGAACCGCCCACTACGAAAGGGTATCCGCCGTCGGTGTTCGCGGCCCTGCCGCGTTTGCTGGAACGCGCGGGCAACGCCGCCAAGGGCGGCATCACCGGCATCTACACCGTGCTGGTGGACGGTGACGATTTCAACGAACCCGTGGCCGATGCCGCGCGATCGATTCTCGACGGCCACATCGTACTCACGCGACGCCTTGCGGCCCAGAATCATTTCCCGGCCATCGATGTGCTCGAATCGAAGAGCCGGGTGCGCGATCATATCGTGAACGACGTGCAGCGCCGCGCAGGCAGTGCGTTGCTGCGACTGGAGGCAGCCTACCGGGAGAAGGAAGACCTCATCATGGTGGGCGCGTATCAGAAGGGCAGCGATGCCTATGTGGATGCGGCCATTCAGTATCGTGAGCGCGCACTGCAGTTCCTGCAGCAGCGCCCCGACGAAATCTCGCATTACGGTGACACCTACGCGGCGCTGGCGAAGATCGCGGAAGCGATCGAGTTGGCGGTGGTGCGCCGCTGATGTTCAACTTCCGTCTGCAGCGCATTCTCGAGCTGCGCGAGAAGGCCGAACAGGCCAAGGCGCGCGAACTCGCCTCGGCGCAGGACCTGGCCGAATCGGCACGCCGTGAGCGCGACGCGCTTGCCGCGTTGCATGCGACCTCGCGCGCCGAAGTGGATGCGGCCCATCGCACGGAGCCGCGCATTGGTCATCTGCAGCAGCTGGGATTGGTGCTGCAGTCACTGGACCAACGGCTGGAATCGGCCGGCGAGACGGTGCGGGCCGCTGATGAGGTAGTGGACAGCGCACAGAAGTTGCTCGATGCCGCCTCGCGGGATCGGCGCGTGCTCGATCGCCTGAAGGTCCGACACACCGATCAATGGCGCGTAGAAGAGGCGCACAAGGATCGCCTGGGCATGGACGAGATCGCCCTGTCGCGATTCTCGCGCAATGCGGAAGCGCGCACCAAAGATGATTCAGCAACACGATCCCGCTCCGACGACGAGCAGCGGGAATCCACCCGGAACGACGGCTCCACCCTATGAAGAAACTCCTCATCCCCGTACTGATCGCGGTTCTCGCCGGTGTCGGCGGCGGCTCCGGATTTGCGTATATGCGCGCGTCGAAGGCCTATGTGGCCGATTCCACGCAGCTCGCCGACAGCCTGAAGGCGCATCCGCCAGCCGCGCCTGATTCACTGGCGCCGGATTCCAGCGCGCACGAGTCCACGACATCGGTACATGTGCCCACCACCGAAGTGCTGCCGATGACGCCCGCCGACAGCATTCGCGCGGTGGAGGAATCGCGCGCGTCGTTGCACGGCGCCACCAAGGGGCTCCCTGATGCGGCACCGCCGACGCCTGCCGCGACCGCTACACCCAAGCCTGATCCCAAGCACGCGGAACCGGCAGCGGCCGATCCAAAGCATCCGGCACCCGCTGCGCATGTGGACGCGCCCAAGCCCGGCAGCACCACGGCCTCGGTGGCCAACATCGTTCGCGATGCGCGCAATGAAGCCATGAACACGGCGCTTCCCGAGCAGCGCCTGTCCAAGATCTTTGCCGCGATGTCGGCCAAGGACGCGGCCAAGGTCATGGAGCAGATGCCGGACGCCGATGTGCGCGCGATCCTCGCCATGATGAGCGATCGCACGGCCGCCGCAGTGCTTTCGCAGTTTCCCGCCGCGCGCGCGGCGGCCATCACGAAGGGCGCCGTGCGCGTCCCGGAGTCCAAGCCATGAACGTCAACACCGTGTTCACGTCGCGCCCCGCGCCACGTCCCGAGCCACCGGCACGCCCGGACGCCGCATCACGCCCGGACGCGGGTGATGATGAACGCGACGGGCGCGAACCGCGCGTTCCGGCGCGCGCGGAATTCTCCGCGTTGCTGGCCATGATTGCCGGCGCTGGATCCAAGGTGCGCGCCGATCTGTTGAAGCAGGTGCCCGCCGACGGCGCGTCACTGCTCGACAAACTGCTCGACGGGTCCGCGCTTGACGCGGACGCCACCGGCGATGGCGGTCTGACGGCGGAGCTGGGAGGTTCGTCATCGCTTACCTCGCTGCTGTCGTCGTCGCAGAACGCCGCCGACGCGCTGCGCTACGGCATCCTGAAAGACGCCGGCACTGCCGACGCGGCCGACCTCGACGTGCTCAAGGCGGCGCTGAATGGCACCAGTGGCCGGTCCGCAGCTCGCGCGGGTGACGAGCACGCGCACCTGAATGAAGTGATCGGCCGGATTGTGGCTCGTCGCGGCGCATCGGTTGACCAACTGAAGGCGCGTGGCGACAACGAAGCCGCTGAGGTGCGGGCCGCGCTCGACGCGCTCCTCGCGCAGGCGGGCACACCGGCTGGCCTGCACCTGGCGGCGGGCGCCGACAACGCCGCACTGGCCGCGGCGGCGACCGCATTGGCAAGTGCAAAGAGTGCTTCGGCTGCCGATGTCACCACGCCGGTGCGCGAGATCGACGCGCTGGCGCCGGAACTTCGCCAGAAACTGGCGCGCGTGATTGAGCGCATGAAGAACGAATACGGACATGATGTCGATGTGGTGGAGACGGCGCGTTCGCAGGAACGCCAGGACTTCCTGTACGAGCAGGGTCGCACACGACCGGGTGCCGTTGTCACCTGGACACGGGACTCGGCGCACACCCGTGGAGACGCGGTGGATGTCATGGTGGACGGCAAGTGGAACAACGCTGACGGGTTTGCACGATTGCAGCGAATCGCCCGCGAGGAGGGACTGCGCACGCTGGGCGTTCGCGATCCCGGACACCTTGAGATCGCCTCGCGTATGAACGAGGGTAGCGCCGTCGGCAGCGTCACTCGTCGCGAGACGACCGCTACGCCATTGGTCGCCACCGCCGCGATGCACTCGGGCGTCGCCCGCGTGGCCGGAATGGCGGGCGTCGCGGGTATCGCGCGCGTCGCTGGCGCCGGCAGTGCCGGCGGCCTCGATCGGTCGATGTCCGCCAATAGCGAGCTGTCGGCCGCTGCCGCCACCATTGCGGGTGCGACTGGCCCAGCGAGTGATCGCGGTCAGGGCAACGCCTTCGGTCGCGGTGAGCGCGACACCGACGGTCGGCCGCTCAACGATGGTCGCAAACTCGGCGACACCCGTCGCGAATCCCTCGGCGCCGCGGAACCGAGCGCGTTTGGTGCGCTCCAAACCAACACCGTGGTCACCGCCTCGGCGCCTGCCGATGCAAGCGCACCTGCGGTCGCCACGGACTCCGCGTCCCGCGTGGCCGATCTGCAGCAGCTGCGCGACAATGCGCCCGCCGGCTCGGTCTCGCGCATGACGCTCAACATCGACACGGCCGACGGTGGCCAGGATCGCATCACGGTGGACCTGCGTGGCACGAGCGTTGGCACACAGATCAGCACGGACGTCGAGAGCGCCGAACGGCTGCGTATGCGCACGGCGGAGTTGCAGGACGCGCTCGGTCGTCACGGCCTGGACAGCGACAGCGTGCGGATCTCCAGTGCTGCGCGCAGCGAATCGAACGCGGCGGCGCGAGTTGTTGGCAGCGAACAGGAGGGTTTGCGGCTCACATCCGCACAACACGGCGCCGCCAGTGATGGCGCGGCCAATCAGGGGCAGCGCGAGCGCGCCGCCACTGCGCGTGAATGGGATCGACCCGAAACGTCGAAGCAGTCGCGCGACGAGCAGCGGGAATCAGCACGTCAGGGCGCCGGCCAACGTGGCCAGCGCGGTACGCCCAACGGGAGCGCCTCATGATCACGGCAGTTCGCACCACCATGTTCGCGGACACCACGTCCACGACACCAACGACCACCGGCACAACCGCTGGCAGCCCGCCGGTCGGTCCGCTGGCCCCGTCACAACCGCGCACGTTGCCCACGAACAAGGCGGGCATGGGGCGTGATGAGTTCCTGAAGCTGCTGGTGTCGCAGCTCAAGAATCAGGATCCGCTCAATCCGATGGACGGCAAGGATATGGCGGCACAGTTGGCGCAGTTCTCGACGGTTGAACAGCTCATCGCCTTGAACACATCAATGGACGAGTCCAAGGCGTCGGCGGCGGCCACGGCCGATGCCATCAAGGCGCTCGAGACAACGCAGAACGATCGCGCTGATGAGTTGGCCCAGCTCATCGAGGGACAAATGGCGATGTCAACGGTTGGCAAGATTGGCGTGACGACTGGCAACACGCTGTTTGTCGATCGCGATGGCGCAGGCACCATGGTGATCGACAGCGGCACGTTGAAAGGCGCCGGCTATGTCACCGTGACGGACGATCAGGGACACATCGTGGCGCGTGGTACGGTGGCCAAGGTCGGCGTAGGGCAGCAGGCATTCGATTTGCGTGACGTCGCATTCGATCCGCCGCTGACCGGAGGGAAGTACACGTTCAAGTTCGAGGTCGCAACGGATGGCGGTCAACCTCGGCAAGTCAAGACGTACTCGTCCGGAAGGATCACCGGCATGAAGTACGACCAGGGGAACCCCATACTCATCATCGGTGACTCGCTTTCGGTCCCGATGTCGCAGCTGACGCAGCTGCGCGGCTGACCGCGAACCTCCACGAGGACCAACCCACATGCTTCGCTCGCTTTACGCTGGTGTCTCCGGCCTGCGCAACAACCAAACGCGCATGGACGTGATCGGCAATAACATTGCCAACGTCAACACGGTGGCCTTCAAGGCCGGCCGTGTGACCTTCAAGGAAGGCTTCGCACAGTTGCTGCAGGGCGCCTCGCGCCCACCTGGTGATCAGGGCGGTATCAATCCGATTCAGATCGGACTCGGTATGCAGATCGGTTCCATCGATCAGATCTTCAATCAGGGCAACCTGGAAACGACCGGCTTGAACACCGACGTCGCCATTCAGGGCGATTCGTTCTTCGTTGTGCGCAAGGGCAACCAGAGCTTCTACACGCGCGCTGGCAACTTTCAGGTAGATGCGCTGGGACAGATGGTGACGCCGGCCAACGGCTTCATCGTGCAGGGCCGCATGTATGACAACGGCGTGTTGCAGGACGGTATTCGTGATATCCGCTTGCCATTCGGCCAGAAGGTGTCGGCGAAGCCCACCACAGAGACCACCCTGGCGGGTAACCTGAACGCGTCGTCGCCGGCGTTTCAGGGCAACTTCAACGACCCGCTCGACCGCGCCCTTCCCATCAATGAGAAGGCGTGGACGGAAACGCAGATTGCCGTATTCGATTCACAGGGCACCAAACATGACGTGAAGATCCAGTTGTGGAAGACGGGTCAGAACACGTGGGATTGGCAGATTGATCCCCTGGCGTCGGCCACCACGCAGGGTTTCCAGACCGATGCGTTGTCTCCGCCATCGGACATCACGCTCCCAACCCCGCCGGCTGGCTATGAAATCCTCCCGGCCAACGTGCGCGTGACGAGTGCGTCGGGCACCGAGTACTTGTCGCCGGCCGACTTCACCTTCGCGCCGCCGGCTGTGCAGTTCACGTCCAACATGCCGTCGAGTTCGGAGATCAAGATCTCGTACTTCATGAGCCCCACCACACCGGTGCCGGGCGTGAACGGTGGCACGTTCACATTTGATCAGACCGGCATCATGTCCACCAATACCACGGCATCGCTGGACTTTGCCGTGCCGGGTGCCAGTCCGATGATCATCGATCTCAAGCTGGCAGGTGGCGTAAACGGCTTGACGCAGTTCGCGTCCACCGGCTCGACCGCCGTGCTGCGCGATCAGAACGGGTATACCGCCGGTTCGCTGGAAGACTTCACGATCGACCGCTTCGGTCTGATCACCGGATTCTTCACGAATGGCACCACGTCGTCACTGGCCAAGATCGTGCTCGCCGATTTCAGCAATCCGTCGGGCATGCTTCGGACTGGCGACAACATGTATCAGGAGTCGGCCAACTCCGGTGGCGCGGTGCTGGGCTTCGCGCTGGAAGGCTCGCAATCGGCGCTCACCAGCGGCGCGCTGGAAATGTCCAACGTCGATCTGGCGCAGGAGTTCACGAACATGATCGTGGCTCAACGCTCGTTCCAGGCCAACGGCAAGGTGATCACCACGGCCGACGAAATGCTTCAGGAGTTGATGTCGGTCAAGCGGTAAAACGCTGAGTGAAGGGTGAAGACGGAGGGTGGGGTCCACTTGGCCTCACCCCCCGTCTTTGTCGTTCCTAGGGGGCAGATTTTGCCGAGTATGGCCCGTATTGCCGTGCGGCAATCTTCGCCATGTCTGTGGTTTTCCTAAGTATGGAATTCTGTCTGTGACGTAAGTCGTTCTTTTTCAAGGACTTACTTAGTACCAAGTACTCGGTACTCGGTACTCACTTCATGGCCCCCCCTTTGCTTTTACGAGACCCGCTGGCCCAACCCTCGTCCGCAATCTGCCATGTCTGCTCCAGAACAAGCCCCGGTTCCTGAAAACCAAGACGGCCAGGCCGCCCCAACGGGGTTCAAGGCCAAGCTGCCGATGATCGCTATGGTGGCGGTCGGTATCGCCATCGGCGGCGGAACCGGTGCCGTGGTCATCGGTCCAATGGTCGCCAAGAAGATGGGCAAGGTCGCGCCACCCCACGCCGACAGCGCTGCGGCGCATGGCGAGGCGGCAGCGGGCGGCGAACACGCCCCGGCCGAAGGCGAGAACGGCGGCGGAGCCGAAGCCGTGCACTTGCTCGAGAACCTCGTGCTCAATCCGGCTGGCAGCAATGGCAGCCGCTTTCTGTTGTTGTCTGTGGCCATCGAAACGGGAACGCCGGCGATCGCGACCGACATGACCACGCGCGATGCCGAGCTTCGCGACATCATCCTCACCTCGCTTGGCACCAAGACGGTGGATCAACTCACCGACATCAGCACCCGCGAAGGCATCAAGGTGGAGCTGCAGACGGCCATCACGGGACGCTTCGGCAAGGCCTCCGTGAAGCGCCTCTACTTCCCGCAGTTCGTCGTGCAGTAAGCAGGAGCACAGCGAGATGGCCTCCGAGACTCTCAGTCAGACCGATATCGATCGCCTGTTGGGTGGGAGTGCGCGCCTCACGCCGCACACCGCCGCCGCGATGGATATCCAGAGCTACGACTGGCGCCGCCCGCATCGCATCTCCAAGGAACGCCTGCGCATGCTCGAATCCATGTACGAGCGCCTGGTGAAAGGGCTCGAGACGTGGCTGGTCACACGACTGCGCGGACAGGTGGAAGTGCGGCTGCAGAGCGTCGAGCAGTTCTCGTTTGGCGAGTTCTCGCTGTCGCTGCCAATGCCCTGTTCCTCGTTCATTTTCGACATCGCCGGCACGGGCCAGAAAGGCGTCATCGACATTGGTCCTGAGCTGTCCACGTATGTGGTCGACAAGCTGTTCGGTGGCGAGGGCAGCGGCAATGCGTTGTCGCGCGCCCTGACGCCCATCGAACGACTGGCCGTGCGCTCCATTGCCGACAAAGTCGCCACCATGGTGCAGGACATGTGGAAAGACCATGCGCCGATGTCGCTCAGCATCACCGGATTCGAATCCGCGCCGGAAGCCCTCCAGGTGATTGGTCGCGATGATCCCGTGCTGGTGGCGAATGTGGAATTCTCCGCCGGCAATGTGAGCAGCCTGATGATGATCTGTCTGCCGTTCGCGGTGCTGGATGCGTTCGTCAATGCGCACAGTCAACAGCGCGTGGCGCCGCCATCGGCCAGCGTGGCCGAGCGTGACAACAGCCGCCAGCGGAGTGAAGCCGCTGTGCGCGCCAGCAAGGTGCCGCTCACCGCGCGCCTGCCGGACTTCCAGTTGTCCATGCGCGACATCGCCATGCTGGAAATTGGCAGTGTGATTCCCACCGGCATTCCGAAGGACGCGCGGGTCATCGTGCGCGCCGGTGCGCAGGAACGCTTCATCGGTCACCCCGGCCGCGTGTCGGGCAACCTTGCCATTCGCATTCTCGACGCGGTGCCGTCCGCGTCTTCGTCACCCGATTCCCGGACCTCCGAATGAATCCCGCCGAGATCGACGCCCTGGTGGCCAGTGGCGACCAGTCCACCGATGCCGCCATCGCGCGCACGCCGCAGTTCACCGAATTCGAACAGACTTCCACGGGTCACAGCGAAGTGCCCATCGGCATGCTGCTCGACCTCACGCTGCCCATCTCCATCGAGTTGGGTCGCACGACCATGACGGTGCAGGAATTGCTCCGTTTGGGTCGCGGCTCGGTGGTGCAGCTCGATCGACTGGCCGGCGATCCCATCGACATCTATGTGGGTGATCGTCGTTTCGCCGAGGGCGAAGTGGTGGTGCTGGGTGAACACTTTGGCGTGCGTATCACGCGCATTTTGTCCGCTGGCGGCGTTGTCAACCAGCAGGTGGCGTAGTGACTACAGGCGATTGTGTGCTGGTGTCGGATTACGTGCCGCCGACCACCTGAGTAGACACCCCTCATGCTGATCGCTGCCCTTGGCGTTGTTGCCGCGCTGGCTTTTGTGCTTGGCCTTGGTGCCCTGTGTTTGTGGGCACTCAAGCGCTGGGGCAAGATGTCGCTCACGTCGCGCACGCGGGTGGCCGTCGAAGTGGTGCAGCGCGTGCCGCTGGGTCCCAAAACCGGACTCGCGGTGATTCGTGTTGGCGAGAAGGTGATGGCCGTTTCCGTTGGTGAAGGCGGCATTCGCACGCTGTTCGAGCTGGACGAAGTGGATCGTCAGCGGGTGATTGCCAGCAGTCAGATTCCGATGCCCATGGAATCGAGCAGTGAGGCGTCGGCGTCGTTTGCGAAGTTCCTGCCCAGCGCGTTTGGCAAGACTCTGCAGCATACCATGGAGTCAACCGCGGAGCCTGGCCCAGTTGCCGCGCCGCCGCTGGTCTCCGCCGTTGCGGTGTTCAGTCCAACGGAGCCGTGCGAAATCCCGTCGTTCCTGACGTCGCCGCCGGTGACACAGCGCGGACAACCACTGTCGTACGGCCCGCCGGTGCCGCGTCCATCGCTGGCGGCTGAACGTGACTTTCGCGCGATGTTGGGTGGTGCGATGAGTGGTGCGACGCGCCTGGCGGTATTTGCAGGAGCGATGATTTTGGCGTCGGCGGTGGTGATGCCGTTGCGCGCGCAGGCAGCGCCACCGACTTCGCCACCCACCTCACCGCCAACGAATCCGCCAGCCACATCGAGTGTTCCACCGAGTGTCGCGATCCCCGTGGCGGCTTCGGCGGTGACACCTGCCGTGGCGGCCGATGCGCCGCAACCGCTTCCGTTGCCCGCATTCCCTGCGGGTGCCGGAGCGCAACAGACGGCGCGACAGACGGCAGCGCCAGGTGCGCCGGTCGCGCCGGTCGCGCCGCAATTTTCCCTGCCGTCTTCGGTGCGTACCGCCACGGCGGGCACCACCGCGCCCGTCAAGCCGCGTTCCGGCAACGGGGCGTCAGTCACACCGGGTGGTGCGGCCGCGCGTCGTCAGATGTCGCAGATGCAAATCGATTCGACCCTGGCGGCCGCGAAGAGCCCGCGTGCCGGAGCCGCACAGCCCGCACCCGTTGGCGCCGATGAGGCCATCATGCGCATGATGCCGCAAATGGACGTGCAACTGGGTGACGCGAAGGATGGCGGACTGCGCCTGAACGGCACGGTGGGTATCGTGGTGATGATGGGGCTGCTCACGCTGCTGCCCACGTTGCTGCTGATGATGACCGGCTTCACGCGCATTCTGATTGTGCTGCACTTCCTCAAGCAGGCCATGGGCACGCAGAGTGCGCCGCCGGCGCAGTTGCTGGCCGCGATGGCATTGTTGCTGACCGGCTTCGTGATGGCGCCCACGCTGAGTGAAGTGAACAGCAAGGCCATCACGCCCTGGCTGGACGGCAAGATCACGCAGGTGGAAATGATGAAGACCGGCGTTGCCCCGATGCGCGAGTTCATGCTGAAGCAAACGCGCGAGTCCGACCTCAAGACGTTTGTGGATATGAGCCGCCTGCCGCGTCCGAATACGGCCGAGGACGTGCCGTTGCATGTGCTGATGTCGGCATTCGTGGCCAGCGAACTGCGCACCGCCTTTCAGATTGGATTCGCGATTTACCTGCCGTTCATCATCATCGATGCCGTGGTGGCATCGGTGCTCATGAGCATGGGCATGTTCATGTTGCCTCCTGCCATGATTTCATTGCCATTCAAATTGCTGCTGTTCGTATTGGTGGACGGGTGGACGCTCACCATTTCCAGCTTGGTACAGAGTTTTAAGTAAGGCGTGCATCTGCAGTCTCGTTGCACCGCGTAAACGGCCACACTGGCCCGGCGCACCGCGACGAGTTGAACGGCCGCTCACGGGGGAAGTGGGCGGCCGTTCGTGGTGCCCTGGGGGGATCACATATTCGGCGAGTGCACTCGTGCCGTCCGCCTGAGCGCGCAGCACAAAAACCCCATTTGGTGGAACCCGGACCACCGGAAACCGGCCGGGGGGGGGGGGGGGGGGGGGGGGGGTCCCGGGGGGGGGGGTATGGGGGTTTTGGGGGGGGGGGGGGGAGGGGAAGGGGGGGGGGGGCCGGAAGTTTTTTTGTCGGGGGGAAGGGGCGGGGGGGGGGGGGCGCCGGGGGGTTGGGGGGGGGGGGGGGGGGGGGGGGGGGGGGTGGGGGGGGCCCCGGGGGGGGGGGGGTTTGTGGGGGGGGGGGGGGGGGGGGGGGGGGGGGGGGGGGGGTGGGGGGGGGGGGGGGGGGGGGGGGGGGGGGGAGGGGGGGGAAGGAAAAAGAAAGGGGGGGGGGGGGGATTTTTGGGGGGGGGGGGGGGGGGGGGGGGGGGGGGGGGGGGGGGGGGGGGGGGGGGGGGGGGGGGGGGGGGGGGTTTGGGGGCGGGGGGGGGGGGCAGGGGGGGGGGGGGGGGAGGGGGAGGGGGGGGGGGGGTGGGGGGGGGGGGGGGGGGGGGGGGGGGGTTGGGGGGGGGGGTTGGGGGGGGGGGGGGGGGGGGGGGAAAGGGGGGGGGGGGCGGGTGGGGGGGGGGGGGGGGGGGGGGGGGGGGGGGGGGGTCTGGGGGGTTATTGGGGGCATTGGGTCCGCAAGCGCATTTCGATGCCCGCCGGGAAACCAGCGGTACGCGTTGGGCGAGCAGAACCAGTGACCCTGCCCAACCCATTGGCGTGGCGCGAAGGGAGGCGACTCCGCCGAATACAATTGATTTGGATAGCAAAGACTTCCGGCAATTCCATCCGATGTGATGGGCGGCACGTTTTTCCGGTTCAATCGCAGGCTGTGCAATTCCGTTTCCAGTCAAAGTGCGTAAAGTGTTGTGAATAATGAACTTATGATTTTGGACCAATGAGATATCCGCTGGTACGGTCCCTGCCTATAGAGTCGCCAGAGTCGCCCGCACCGCGACGTACCGACCCCCAGGCCTCCGACCTAGCACCAGATGTCTCACCAGATGGTCATCGACCTCTCCCGCGACGCGATCATGACGGCCCTGATGATCGCTGCCCCCATGCTGCTGATCGCGCTGGGTGTCGGGCTGCTGGTCAGCATCATCCAGTCGGTCACGCAAATCCAGGAGCAGACCCTGGCTTTCGTGCCCAAGCTGGTGCTGGTAGGTGGCGCGTTCATCGTCGGGATGCCCTGGCTGCTCCAGATCCTCATCCGCTTCACCACCCAGCTCATTCGCGGGATTCCCGCGATGGTCGCCTGAGTGGCGCTGTTCGCGAGCACGTGGTCGTGAGCGATTTCGGTCTCCCCGATTTCTTCGCCCCGGGCGTCGCGGCAGCCTGCGTGCTGACCGCGCTGCGCGTGGGCGGACTGCTGCTGATCGCGCCCGCGTGGTCGGCCAAAGTCGTCCCCATGCGGCTCCGCACTGTGCTGCTGGTGCTGTTCGCCGTGTTGCTGCTGCCGGCCGCGCGCGCCAACACCGATCTCGCATCGCTGCGCATCACACCGGCCACGTTCCTCGCCGAAACGGCCGTGGGCTTCATGATCGGTATGGCCGGCGCGCTGGTGATTGCCGCCGCCGAGTTCGCGGGCGAGTTGATGACCACCACGATTGGTCTCTCCGGCGCGGCCATTTTCGATCCACTCAACAACACCCAGGGCGCCATCCTGCAGCAGTTCATGCAGCTCATGGCGCTGATTGTCGTGCTCATCGGCGGCGGCCACATCATCATGCTGCAGGCCGTCGCACAGAGTTTTGTCTCCATGCCCCTGGGCGCGCCGCTCCACATTGGCGACGGGTCGCACGCCGTGGTGGTTGCCGCCAAGTCCATCTTCGTGACCGGTGTGCAGTTTGCCGCACCCGTGATCGCGGCCGTGCTGCTGCTCAATCTCGCGCTGGCCGTGCTTGGACGCGCCGCACCGCAGCTCAACATCATGGGTGTCGCCTTTCCGCTGCAGATTGGCGTGGGACTCATCACCTTCGCCGGTTCGCTGGCGCTGGTAGTGCACGCCATGAGTGATTGGACCCCCGGCTTCGCCTCCACGCTTGAGACGGTGGCCCGGGCAACGCACGTGACCGCCCCCGCAGCCGCGAACATCGCATCGGGGGTGCGCTGACATGGCCGACAACGAGTCCGGCGAAAAAACAGAAGCCCCTACTGGTAAACGGGTTGAAGAGGCGCGCGACAAGGGACAGATCGCGAAGAGCCCCGAGCTCACCACGGCAGCGTTTCTATTTGGCTCCACGGTGACACTGTCGTTTGCCGGGCCGCCACTCTGGCGTTTCCTGCTGGAAACCATGGGTCAGGGTTTGGCCACGTCATTCAACGACGAGCACACCGGCGCGTCGGCTATTCCGTGGCTGCAGACCATGGGATTTCGCACCATCGTGGCCGTGTTGGGTTTCGTGGGCGCCATGGCGTTGATCGCCATCGCCATTCAGGCCGCGCAAGCGGGTGGCATCATCACCACCAAGGCGCTCGCGCCGAATTTCCAGCGACTCAATCCGCTCACCAACCTCGGACGCATTGCCGGCAAGCAGGCCTGGGTGGAGCTGGCCAAGGCCATGCTCAAGATGTCCATCGTGGGGTGGGCCGTATACGCCACGTTGGTGGATGCGTGGCCCGACATCCAGGGCCTGGCCATGCAATCACCGCTGGCCCTGATGGACATCGTGCGCCAGTACGGTGTGGGAATGCTCAAGAACGCCGGCCTCATGTTCCTCGCGCTCGCGCTGGCCGACTACGCGTGGCAGCGCTGGAGTACGAACGAGCAGCTCAAGATGACGAAGCAGGAAGTGAAGGAAGAATCGAAGTCGCAGGAAGGCAACCCGGAAATGAAGAGTCGTCGCCGGCAGGTGGCGCGCGAGCGCATTCGTCGCGCGATGTTCGCCGCCGTGCCCAAGGCCGATGTCGTGATCGTGAACCCGGTGCACATCGCTGTCGCCATCAAGTACGACCCCAACGTCGCCCCCGCCCCGATGGTCGTGGCCATTGGGCAGCGCAAGATCGCCTTGCGTATCAAGGAACTCGCCTTTCAGCACGGTGTGCCGGTGATCGAGAACAAGCCCCTCGCCCGCGCGCTGCTGGCCACCACGAAAGTCGGTACGATGATTCCCGTCGACATGTATCTGGCCATCGCCGAGGTGCTCGCCTTCGTGATGCGTCAGCGTGAACGCTATGGTCGCCGCTGGCGCGGCACGGTGGCCGCATGAGCATCCTGCACATGAGTGACGCGCGCATGAGTGACTCCATATGACCGCCGCTGCCATGCCGATGGCGTTCGACGCGCCGGACACCAAAAAGCGCGCGGAAGTGGCGCTGGCAGTGGCCGTCGTCCTCATCATTGCGCTCATCGTGGTGCCACTGCCACCGATGCTGCTGGACCTGTGTCTCGCGGCCAGCATCGGACTCTCGCTGGTGGTGTTGCTGGTGTCGCTGTACACCACGAACCCGCTGGACTTCAGCAGCTTCCCCGCGCTGCTCCTGCTGCTCACGCTGTTCCGCATTGGCCTGAACGTGTCGTCCACGCGCCTCATTCTCACGCATGGGCACGCGGGCAAGGTCATCGAGGCGTTCGGCACGTTCGTTATTGGCGGCAATTATGCCGTGGGTATCGTCATCTTCCTGCTGCTGATCGGCATCAACTTCATCGTGATCACCAAGGGCGCCGGACGCATTGCCGAAGTGGCGGCGCGTTTCGCCCTCGACGCGATGCCCGGCAAGCAGATGGCCATCGATGCCGACCTGTCGGCCGGCCTCATTGACGAAAAGGAAGCGCGCATCCGTCGCGACGAGATCTCGCGCACCGCCGACTTCTATGGCGCGATGGACGGTGCCTCCAAGTACGTGAAAGGCGATGCCATACTCGGCATTTTGGTCGTGGCCGTGAACATTCTGGGCGGCATCTTCATTGGCGTGGTGCAGAAAGGCATGCCGCTGGCCAAGGCGGGCAGCACCTACACGCTGCTCACGGTTGGCGATGGACTGGTGTCGCAGGTGCCAGCGCTGATCATCAGCACCGCCGCCGGTCTTATGGTGACCAGCGCCACGGGCAGCGATCGCATGGGCGTGGTGTTGAGCCGCCAGCTGGGTTCGCACCCGCGGGCCATGTGGATGGCCGCTGCGGTACTCGGCGCGTTTGCGCTGGTGCCGGGTCTGCCGATGTTCCCGTTTGTCTCACTGGCCGGTGGCGCGGCCATTCTGGCGCGACTGTCAGGTCAGGCGGAAACGCGTCGTAATGAATTCGCGATGATCTCGGCGCCGCCCACCGAAGTCGAGGCGCCCGCCCCATCCGACCCGATGCGCGACCTGCTGCAGATCGATCCCATCGAACTGGAAGTTGGCTACGCGCTCATTCCGCTCATTGATGAAGGCCAGGGTGGCGATCTGCTCGAGCGCATCTCGCTGCTGCGCAAGCAGGCCGCCATCGAGTTGGGCATTCTCGTCCCGCCCATTCGCATTCGTGACGACATCCGGCTGCCGGCCAACGAGTACGTGATCAAGTTGCGCGGCTCCGAAGTGGCGCGCGCCGAAGTACTGCCGCGCTTCATGATGGCCCTCAACACGGGTGGCGTGGTCGCCGAAATCGACGGGATGGAGTCCATCGATCCGTCGTTTGGCATGCCGGCGCGTTGGATTGCCGGTGCGCGCCGCACGGAAGCCGAAGCGCTGGGCTATGTGGTGGTCGAACCCACCACGGTGGTGGCCACGCATCTATTGGAAACACTCAAGGCCAGTGCCTCGGAGCTGCTGGGCCGTCAGGAAGTGCAGGAGATGGTGGAGACACTCAAGAAATCGCACCCGGCGCTGGTGGAAGAGATCATCCCCAACAAGGTGTCGTTGAGTGTGCTGCATCGGGTGCTGCAACGCCTGCTGCGCGAGCGCGTGCCCATTCGCGACCTGGTCACGATTCTGGAAGCGCTTGGCGACGGCGCCGAAACCACCAAGGATCCGGAAGCGCTTACGGAAGTGGTGCGCAAGTCGCTCACCAACGTCATCGCGCGCATGTTCGCCGATAGCACGGGTGTCGTACGAGGTATCACGATTGGTGGCCGACTGGAGTCGGCGTTGCTGGGGCTCTTCTCCCCGCGCGCGTCGCAACCCAACGCACCGGTGCTCACCCCCGATTCACTGGCCGGCATGTTGCGCGACCTGAATCACCTGGCCACCACCTACGCGTTGGATGGTCGCCCGTTGCCACTCATTACGCCGCCGTCGCTGCGCATCGGCGTGCGTCGTCTGATTGAACCCGTGCTGCCCAGTCTCCCGGTGGTCTCGCTGGCTGAGCTGCCGGCGGCGATCACCCTGAGCAGCGTCGCCACCTGGGAGATGCCACATGGCTCCTGAACGATTCCGCGGCGCCGACCTGCCGCACGTGGCCGATCGCGCCAGACGCGCGCTGGGCGACGATGTGATGATTCTGCACACGCGCATGGTGCGTGACGGCGGCGTGCCGATGGTGGAAGTGCTGGCCACCACGTCCGACGTGATTGATCGTCTGCGCGCGCGTCTTGAACCGGCGCCGTTTCCGCGCCAGATGCGCGCGGCCGATGGCAAGCCGTATCGCATTGCGTTGGTGGGACCCACCGGTGCCGGCAAGACCACCACGGCCGCCAAGTTGGCCGTGCGTCGCGGCATGTTTGGTGCGGCCCGCACCGGATTGCTCACGCTCGACACGTATCGCGTGGGCGGCATGGAACAGCTGGCCACCTACGCCGAACTGGCGGATGTGCCGTTCGAAGTGATCTATGATGCCAGCGAGATCGACGCGGCCATGAAGCGTCTTTCGTCGTGCGACGTGGTGATCATTGATACCCCCGGTCGCAGCCCCGCGTCGTCCCAGCTCACCGAACGCTGGCGTTCGCTGTTGGACGCGCTGGCGCCCGACGAAGTGCATCTGGTGTTGCCCGCCTCGCTGCGTCCCGATCTCGCGCGCGACGTGTCCCGCGCCTACGCGGGTACGCGCGCGCACCGCGGCGCGACGCATCTGTTGCTGTCAAAGGTCGATGAAGTCCCGCGCGAATCGGGAGTGGCCGATCTGGCGCTGTCACTGGAGATGCCCACGCGCTGGGTCACCGATGGGCAGGACGTGCCGGCCGACCTCAAGCCCGGCGTAGCGCGAATTTTGCGGGCGTACGGTTTGTCGGCGGATACCGAAGCCGACTGGTTGCCGGCGTGAGCATATCCGTGATGCCGCAGACTTCCCATGGCGCGTCGCAGCTTGATGCGTTGCTTCAGCGTCGCCATCGCGAAACGCCTGGCGGGACGCACGCCGTGATACCGAACGACGGCGGCAGTGTGCCGACGTTGCTGTGCGCCAGTGGACGCGGCGGCAGTGGCACGACCATGATCGCCGCGCTGCTGGCCGTTGCCGCCGCTGGCGACGGCGCGCGCGTGCTGCTGATCGACGCCGATGAACATGTCGGACCGCTGTCCATGTTGCTGAACGTGTCCGCGCGGGCCAGTTGGCAGGATTTGCGCGGGGGACGCGTGTCGCCTTTGGACGTGGCCACTCCGGTCAGTACCACGCTGACCTTGGTGGCCGGTGGAGCGCCGCGTCACACCACGGGCACGAACAGCCCGCTCTCCGCCGCCGAACGCAAAGCGTGCATGCGGCGCCTGAGCCCGCTCGCCCTGGGAATGGACCTGGTGGTGATCGACTGCGGCGCCCGATTCGACACGGTGTCGGCCTCGATTGCACCGCACGCTGGCGAACGACTGCTCGCCATCACGGCCGGCGCCGATCCCATCGGACTGGCCGCGACCTATGCGCTGTGCAAGGCGGTGCATGCCCGGCACGGTGCCCTTCCACAGGATGTACTCGTCAATCGGCATGAGGGATCCGAGGCAGCGCGCTGCTTCGACGCCATCGATGCCGGTGTTCGTCAGTTCCTCGGTGGCACACTCCGTTTTGCCGGTGCCGTGCCCGCCGATCCGACGCTCGATGCTGCACTTCGCGCGGGGATGCCCTTCCCCGACGCGGCGGCAGGATCACCCGCAGCGATCGCCGCTCACGATGTCGTGATGCGCACGCTGGCCGGGACATCATCAACCCGACCAGGTGTCTGATTGTGACCTACGCAACGCCACAAGGATCCGTCGCCATGAATCCCACGCTCTGGCAGTCGTACCATTCCGGCAGTGACACCGCCCGCGACCGACTGCTGCAGGAGCACCTTGGACTGGTCCACCATGTCGCCCGTCAGGTCTCCCGCACGCTCGCGGTGCGTATCGACTTCGACGAGTTGGTCAGTGCCGGGACCATGGGACTGATGGCCGCACTCGAAAGCTTCGATGCGACGCGCGGACTGGCGTTCAGCACCTATGCCGCGCCACGCATTCGCGGCGCCATTCTCGACGAATTGCGCAAGCAGGATCACGTGCCGCGCTCAATTCGCCGCAAGACGCGAGAGATCAGCGCCGCGCGCGAAGTATGGATGCGCGAACACGGCCGAGCGCCGGAAGATCGCGAGTTGGCGGCACAGCTGAATGTGGACATGGAGACGTTGTGGCGCTGGCAGGCCGACGTGGAAGGTGCCCACCACATTCCGCTCGACCGGTCACCGGGTGAACGCGAGAACAACACGCCATCGCAGGCGGAGATGCTCCCCAGCAGCGAAGAGTCCGAGGTCGAGGAGCAACTCACGCACGCGCAGGAAGTGGTGCATCTCAAGGACGCCATCCTGCGACTGAAGGAGCAGGAGCGCATCGTGCTCTCGCTGTACTACTTCGAGGAACTCAAGTTGCACGAGATCGCCAAGGTGCTTGAACTCACCGAGTCGCGCGTGTCGCAGATTCGCTCGAAGGCGCTCAGCAAGTTGCGCGTGGATCTCAAGCCGTTGCGGGATCGCGTCGCATGAGTGCCCGACACACGCTCCCGCGCGGAACTCGGGTGATCGAGCGCGTGCGCTCGGCAGCCGCCGCTTCGATGCTGATTCGTTCGATGCTGCTGGGAACGCTGGCCATCGGCGTCACGGCGGGTGGCGTGATGGCCGGTGCGCTGGTCGTGGCACCCGTGGTGGCCAGAGCCACGCGCCCCGATGCCACCGCCCAGGTAGCTCGCTTGCTTGGCTCTGTCAGTTCGGCCACCATGACCGTCGCGCGAATCGCCCTGGAACAGGTGCTGGAGTTCAAATCCGACGTGCGCGCCGCGCTGCCAGTACCGGTCACCCGGTATGCGCCCCCGATTCTGGCCATCGTGTCCATCATCGGCGCACTGTCCGCGCTGTTCATGCGCCGGACCACGCCCCAGCGAACGCTGGTTCCGGTCACGGGCGACGCCCCTGCCGCGTCATTCAGCCTGTCCCGTCTGACCCCCCGCAGCTCAGCGCGCGTTGGTGGCAAACGCCACCGCACGCCACGTGCCGTCGAAGCGCTGGCCGCCACAGGAGCTTCCACAACCGACATCGCCTGGCGCACCGGACTACCCATCGACGCCGTCCAGCTGCTTCTTGCCATTTCGTCCGCCCCTCGGCAACTCCAGCCGCCAACGGCATGATTTTCCCTGTTGGCTCTGTCTCCCGTCTCCCGTCTCCCGTCTCCAGGCTGTAGTTAAAGTATTACCAGTAAACAACTTCCATCAGTTTCTCTCGGTCGGGCCACGGTGGCCCGACCGTTGCGTTTTGGGCTTGTGAGTTCGTGCACCCTTTTCTGAGCACGCCATGCCCGATCCAGTAAGACAGAACGGAATGACCAGCGCCGCCTCCGCCCTCCAGATGCTGGAGCGGCGGCAGCAGGTGCTGTCGAACAATCTCGCCAACGCCTCCACCCGCGGATTCAAGGCGGAAACCGCCTTCGCCCGCATGATGGGTGACGCGATGGCCACCACCGACACGGCCCTCGACCTCACCCCCGGTACGCTGAACGAGACGCACAACGCGCTCGATCTGGCAATCGAGGGCGACGGCTTCTTCGTCACGCAGACTCCGGCCGGAGAACGGCTGGTGCGCAATGGAAGCTTTCGCCTGGACGGCGACCGACGCCTGGTCGACGCACACGGCAGCCCGGTGCTGGGTGACGACGGTCCGATCACCCTGCCACTCGGCGTTGCCGAAATCGACGAAAGCGGGCTCGTGAAGGTGAACGGCAAGCCCGTGCAGCGTCTGCGCGTGGAACGCGTGGCCGATGGCACCCAGCTCAAGCATGAAGGCGGAACCCAGTTCGTGCCCGATGCCTCACGGCAGTCCGTTCCTCCGACACAGCGGCTCGTGCGACAGGGCTTCGTCGAAGAGTCAAACGTGAATCCGATGTCGGCGATGACGGCGATGATTGAAGTCCTGCATCGCTACGGCGCCGCACAGAAGACGCTGTCCACAATTGACGCGGTTCGCGGCATCGCCGTGACCGATCTTGCCAAGCCCGTCTAACCGGAACGCAATCCATGAATCCAGCCTTGAGCGCCGCCGCCACCGGCATGATGGCGCAGCAGACACGCACCGAAATCATCTCGAACAACCTGGCCAACGTCAACACGCCGGGCTTCAAGCGCAGTCGCGCGCACTTCGAAGACCTGCTGTATCAGACCGTGCAGGGACAGCAGATCCTGGGCGATCCCGATGCCACCACGTCACCGGCCATTCAGGTGGGTCGAGGGACGCGACTCGCCGGCGTCGATCGATTGCACCAACAGGGTCCCATCGAACAGACCGGTCGCAACCTCGACATCGCGGTCGAGGGTGAAGGGTTCTTCCAGATTCAAATGCCGAATGGCGATACCACCTACTCGCGTGACGGCAGCTTTCAGATTTCCGATCAGGGCCTGTTGGTGACCAGTGGGGGTCAGGCGCTGCAGCCACCGATTCGCGTTCCCGCGGATTCTGCCGAGCTCACCATCTCGGCCACTGGCATCGTGACGGTGCGTCGCGGTCAGGACATCCAACCCACGGAAATCGGTCGCATCGAACTGGCGCGGTTTGCGAATCCGTCGGGATTGCTGGCACTCGGGCAGAATCTCTACGCCCCCACGGCGGCGTCGGGACAGCCCGTGGTAGGCTTTCCCGCCGACGAGGGCCTGGGTCGCCTGCAGCAGGGCAGCCTCGAAGGCAGCAACGTCGAGATTGTGCAGGAGATGGTGGAGATGATCAGCGCCATGCGCGCGTACGAGATCAACTCCAAGGCCATCAAGACGGCCGACGAGATGGGTCAGATCGCCAACAACATCACCCGCTGATGTCGGTGCGTGTCATCGTCCTGGTGGCAGCGTTCGCGCTGGGTCCCGTGTCGCGGCTGTCGGCACAGGGTCCGTCGTTGAACGCTTCACCGCACGCGGTGGCTGGCGACTCGCTCGCGCGCGGCAGTTCGCGCGTGCGCCTGTCAATTGCCACGCGGCCGCTCCTGCGCGGCGACACGCTTCGATTGGAAGACATCGCGATCGTCGACACCATCATCGTGTGGCGTTGGTCAACCAGTGCGCCGGACACAACGCGCGCGCAGGCCGGCTGGATTGCCCGTCGTCCGATTGCCGCTGGTGAACTGCTGCGCTTTCCGGCTGTTGGCGCTCCGCCGGTGGTCACGGTTGGCGCGCGTGTGTCACTGATCTACCAGGATGGCCCGGTGCGCATCCTGTTGACTGGCGTCGCCACGAATACCGCACCGCTCGGCGCTCCTGTCGGCGTGCGAATCGATCCGACGCGCCGGCTCGACGGAATTGCCGTCGCGCCCAACACTGTTCGACTCCGCTGAGACCGACCGCCATGCCTCGCGTCGCATTCACATATTGTCCCGTACGCGCCGTCGCCGCGTCCTTGTTGCTGAGCGCCCCGCTCCTCGCGCAAACGCCGCCGGTGACACCGCCGGCCGCTGGTGCGGCCACGCAGGCCGCGGCCGCCACGACCGCCTCCACCGCGACCGCCTCCACCGCGACCGCGCGTCCCGTTCGGGAATCGTGGACCTCCGACCGGCGCAACTTCGCGGTCGGTGATCTCATCACCGTGCTGATCGACGATTACACGATCGCCACGGCGCTCAAGGAGAACACGGCCACCGATACCCGCACCCGCGGGCTTTCGGCCAGCGCACGACTGCCCACCTCCAGCAAGAATGTGGGTCTCGACACCCGCAACAGTGCCGACCAGCAACAGCGTGGGTCGTCGCGCCGCGAGAATCGCTTTCAGAACGAGTTGAGCGTGCGCATCGTGGCCATCGGGCCGAACGGGTTGCTGCAGCTCAAGGGCACCAAGAACATCAACGTCGACAAGTCCGGTCAGGACATCGTGTTTACCGGATTTGCGCGGCCCCAGGACATCTCGATCACCAACATGGTGGAATCCAATCGCGTGGCCGATGCGCAACTGGGCTACCTCTCACCCGGCCCGTTGGGCAAACCCAAACAAGGCATGATCAGCAAGGTGCTGGGAGCATTCTGGCCATGATCGATACCACGATTCGAATCAAAGGCGTACGCCTCGCGCGTCTCGCCGTATTGACGGCGGGATTGCTGTTGCTGCCGGTGCTGGCGCATGCACAGGGCGACGTGAAGATCCGCGATCTCACCTCTCCGGAAGGTGCGCTGCCAGTGCGCCTGGTTGGCTACGGGCTGGTCATCGGACTTGACGGCACGGGTGATCGCGCGATTGGCGGCCAAACGGCCGGCCAGACCGTTCAGGGCGTCATCAACGTGCTTCGCCGTTTCAATATTGAAGTGCCGGCCGAGTTGATCCGCATGCGCAATGTCGCGGCGGTGTTGGTGACGGCGGAGGTATCACCGTATCTGCGTTCGAGTGGCCGATTCGAAGTGCACGTCTCGTCGATGGGCGACGCCCGCTCGCTCAAGGGCGGCGTGCTGTATATGACGCCGCTGGTGGCCGATCCGAATGGTCCGCCGCTGGCCACCGCGCAGGGAACCGTCCTGCTCAGCGAAGGGGGTTCCACCACACGATATGCCACCACCATCGAAACCTCGGCACGCATCCCCACCGGCGGCGTGTTGGAAGCCGACTTGCCACGACCGACGATTGCCGCGACCTCGCGCTTGCTGCTGCGCGAGCCCGATCTGGGCACTGCCACACGAATCGCCACCGCCATCAACGGCGCATTTGGCGAGAAGACCGCCGTCGTGGAAGACGAAGGGTCCGTGCAGGTGACATTGGCCGACAGCATGGTGAAGGCCACCGCCTACACGCGCATTCGTGAACTCAGTGTCCGTCCCGAGCGCGCGCCGCGCCTGGTGATTGATGCCAAGGACGGCACCGTGGTTGCCGGTGGCGACATGATGATCGGTGTCGCGACGGTGAGTCACGGTGCCATCACTTTGGTGCTTGGGGCCGATGTGGCGGCCGATACCAGCGCCATTCCGGGCAGTGTCCGTCTGCCGGCCAACATCTCCGTCCAGCGCGTCGCGGCCGCTCTGCATGCGGTCCGCACGCCGCCGTCCGAAATCGCGGCGATCTTTGCCGCGCTGCGGGAAGTCGGTGCACTCACAGCCGAGGTGATCGTCCGATGATCGATCCCATCGGTCTCGCGGCGACGACGCCGAAGGCGACCGACAGCCGCGATACGAAGCTCCGCAAGGCCGCCCAGCAATTGGAGGGCGTCTTCGTCCAACAGCTGTACAAGTCCATGCGCGACACCGTTCCGCAGCAGGAAGGAATCGTTTCAGGCGGGGCCGGTGAGGACATTTTCACCGGACTACTGGATCAGCACCTTGCTGCCGAAACTCCCAAGCATTGGGACACCGGACTCTCCGACGCGCTGTATCGACAGTTGCGCCGAGGAATGCCCGTGGATTCCGCTGCCGCAGCGTCTGCTGCGGCGCCTGCGCCGAACTCCGTCACTTCCGCACTCTGATGTCGCCCACCCTGCTCACACCGGAAGCCGCGCCGCACTTCGGACCGTCCACCGCGGTCTTGCTGGAGGCGTTGCATGATGCGCTGATCAGCGAGCGTCGGTTGCTCGACGAACTGATTGCGCAGATGCGCCGCCAGCGTGCCGCCGTCGGCACCGACGACATTCAAGGCGTTGACGACAGCACCTTCGCCACGCACCGCGTCCTGGCCACGTTGGGTCAGGCCCGGCAGCGCCGTCGCCAACTCAACGTGTTGCTGGGCGGCAGTGAAGACTGCAAGCTGCGCGATCTCGAGGAGCAACTGGGCGATCAATTTGATGCGCGCATTCGTGACGCCCGTCAGCGCCTGCAACAGGCGGCCGATGTATTGACCCGGGAAGTGGGTATGAATCGCAAGCTGCTGCGCGAAGCGTTGTCATCCAACGGCCAGCACGTACGGACGCTCGCCGGTGGCCCGGCCACGTCGTCCACCTACGCGCTGGAGGGCACCGTCCCGGTGGCCACTGGCGCGCCGCGCGGCATTCTCGTCAACCGGACCGTCTGACCATGAGCTTCGGGCTGTTCGGCATCGCGCGCAGTGCGCTTCTCACGCATCAGACGGCGCTCCAGACGATTTCGCAGAACATTGCAAACGCGGAGACGCCGGGATACTCGCGTCAGGAAGCCGTGCTCGCGGCCAACACCCCGGTGCGCCTGCCGAATGGGACGGTCGGCACCGGCGTGCATGTCGACACGATCATTCGCAAGCGCGACATCATGCTGGACGACACCTATCGTGCGGCGGCAGGACAGTCGGGCGAAGCGGAACTGCGTGGCAGCCTGTTGGGCCAGATGGAAGGGATCTTTGGCGAGCCCAGCGACGCCGGCATGTCGAATGCGCTCGATCAGTTCTGGGGTTCGTGGAGCGACCTGGCCTCATCGCCCAGCAGCAGCGCCGCGCGCGCGGTGGTGCAACAGCGCGGTCGGCAGGTGGCGCAACTGTTCAACAGTTACGACGCCCAGTTGACGCAGCAGCGCTCGTCGTCGATGGAACGCCTGTCGGGCACCATCGCCGAGATCAACGCGTACGCCAAGCAGGTGGCCGACCTCAATGGTCGCATCATGTCGGCGGAAAGCGGCGGCAACAGCGCGAACGACCTGCGCGATCAGCGGGACCTCGCGGTCGACCGCCTGTCGAAGATTGCCGGCGCGCGCGTCATCAATCAGGCGAACGGCAACACCACGGTGTTGCTGGGCAATTCCACGCTGGTCGACGGCAACACGGCGCGCGTGGTATCGATGCAGCTCGATGTCCCGGTGCCGCCGCCGGCCGTCACCCCCGCGGACATTCCGGTCAAGCTGCGCCTGGGTGACTCGCCCGACCGGATGCTTGCGCCGGGCGGTGAGCTCCGGGCGCTGGTCGACAATGTGAACACGGACATTCCGGGAATGCGCGGGCGTCTTGATGCGATGGCCGCATCGCTCGCCACCGCAGTGAATGCCGCGCACACCACGGGATTCGTATTCAACGGCACGACAATTCCCGGCACGGCAGCCGGCAACTTCTTCGATGCGGGAACGGTCACCAATCCGGTGCGCGCGAGTACGCTCACGCTTGACGCCACCATCGCGACCGACGCCTCACAGATTGCGGCCAGCGGTGATGTCAACGCGCCCACGGACAACACGGCGGCGCTCACCCTGAGCGCGCTGCGCACCACCGGCGGCACGGTCAGCTACACCAATCCCGGTGGCGTGGTCGAAACCGGCAGCTTTCTGGGCTTCTTCCGCAGCACGGTGACGTCGCTTGGCATCAACGTGAAGGCGGCAGTCGACGATGCCACTGTCTATCGCACGCTCGCCGAGCAGGGTGACGCCCGTCGGCAATCGGTGAGCGGCGTGAGCACCGACGAAGAACTCGTCAACATGATGCGTGTTCAGCAATCGTACACGGCCGCCACGAAACTCATCAAGACGGCCGATGAGATGCTGCAAACCCTGCTTTCGCTGATCTGATCCACGATGCTGATACTTGGACGTCGCGAAGGCGACTCGATTCTTATTGAAGGCGGGATTCGCATTGTCGTCGTCTCGTGCGACCGCGGTGGTGTGCGGATCGGCATCGAGGCGCCGGCGGATGTCAAAATCCTGCGTGGTGAGATCGCCGACAAAGTGGCGCTGGAAAACCAGCGTGCCACCACGGTGCCGTCCGCCTCGCCCCTGTTGGCGTCGCTCAGGGCAGCGCCATCGGCGCCTACGGTTGTTCCGGTCGTGGACGCGTGAACTGCCGTTCAGCCCCGTCGCGATCGACGTGCCGCTTGCAGCGTCGGGACAATGACGCCGCCGCCGCCGTCCTCGGCCACACCGGTTCCGTGCCAAGGGGCGAGCAGCCACTTCACTGCGTCCACATCACGCGACATGCTGGCGTCCGCCTCGCCAATGGTGCCATCGGCGCGCACGCCGTGCACGGCGATTCGCACGGTTTCGGTGCTGCTGGAAATGGTGAGTGCGACGTGGCCGTCAACTCCACCGACCACGCGATGGGCCGCCCCGAGCATCACGGTCACCGCCATCACCAGGGCCGCCGGGTCGGCGTACGCCGGCTGCAGGTCGCCATCGAGTGCGACCACCGTCTCCAAGTCACGAACATCGGGATGATACGACTGGAGCGCGACCGCTTGCGTGGTGGTGTCGGTCGGGACAATCGGCTCGGCCACGGCGTCCGCTCGTCTCGGCAGCAGACGCAACAACTGCAGCAGCGCATCCAGACGTTCGCTCTCCGCCCGCAGGGTGGCAGCAGACGTCTCGAGGGACGCCGGCTGCATCTCGATCATGTAGGCCACGGCGCCAACCGTCCCCACGCGGTTGCTGAGCGCATGTGTCAGGCCGCGCAACAAATCGTCATGTACGGAGAGCCAGCGGGCCGCGCCCGTCTGCTCGCCGCTCACTGACTCGTCCACTCACACCCCAGGATCGCCCGCGTGTTCGTCATCATTGGCTTGGTCATCGTGTTTGGATCCGTCATCGGTGGCTATATGATGCACCATGGCGAGCTGATGGTGCTGGTGCAGCTCAACGAGTTCCTCATTCTCGGTGGTGCGGCCGTCGGCACATTGATCATCGCCAACCCGCCGGCGGTGCTGAAGGCCTGTCTGGGACAGACCCTTGGCTTGCTCAAGCCCAATCCGTACGGTGCCAAGGCGTATGCGGAACTGCTGCAGGTACTCTACGAGATCTTCCAGAAGGCCCGCAAGGACGGACTGGTCGGCCTTGAGTCGCACATCGAGAATCCGGAAAGTAGCGACATCTTCCAGAAATATCCGTCGTTCACAGGCAGCCACCATGCCATCGCGCTGCTGTGCGACACGCTGAAGGTCCTCCTGACGGGAACGGTGGAGGATCACAATCTGGCGGAGATCCTGGACGTTGACCTCGACAAGCATCATCACAAGACGATGCAGGTTCCGCATGCGATCACCACCGTGGGCGATGCCATGCCCGGCTTCGGCATCGTGGCCGCCGTGCTTGGCGTCATCATCACGATGGGATCGATCGGCGGCGCCGCGTCGGAAATCGGTGAAAAGGTCGCCGCCGCGCTGGTCGGGACGTTCCTGGGCATTTTGCTGGCGTACGGCGTATTCGGTCCCCTGGCCAAGGCCATGGAGAATCGCATTCACGCCGAGCACGATTACATGCTGTGCATCCGGACCGCACTGCTGTCGTTTGCCCGTGGCGATGCGCCCATGACGGCGGTGGAGTTTTCGCGGCGCAACATCGAACCGCACGAGCGGCCGAGCTTCGCCGAACTCGAAGAGCTCACCCGGAAGAAGGCGGCCTGATCATGGCCGCCCGCGCTGGCAAGAAGGTCATCATCGTCAAGAAGGTCATCAAGGGCGGCGGCGGCCACCACGGTGGATCGTGGAAGGTGGCCTACGCCGATTTCGTGACGGCCATGATGGCGTTCTTCATGGTGATGTGGATTCTCGGCATGGACGACAAGACGAAGCAGGCCATCGAGGGCTACTTCGCCAATCCGGTCGGCTACAAGAAAGGCTACGGCGCGGGTTCGAGTCCGTTGTCAACCGGCAGCACGCCTTCGAACGTGCAGAAGACCCAGCTGCGGATGATCGTGCGCTCCACCGAACAACGGACATTTGAGCAGCTCAAGTCGCAGATCCTCGACAAGCTGGCCAAGAGTGATTCGCTCAAGCGCCTGAACGCGTTGATTGACGTGCAAGTCACAACGGATGGCTTGCGGATTGAATTGGTCGAAACGGGCGCTGGCGATGTCTACTTCCCGCTTGGATCGGCGCGCATGAAGGCCGCAACAATGCTCGCGCTGCAGTTGATTGGCAGTGAACTGGCCCAGATGCAGCATCCCGTGGTGCTGGAAGGCCACACCGATGCGGCCAAGTTCGGTTCGGATGGCGGCTACGGAAACTGGGAGCTCTCGGCGGACCGCGCGAACGCCGCACGCCGCGTCCTGGAGAGCGCCGGCGTCACGGGTGGACGCGTTGTCGGCGTGACGGGTCTCGCCGACACGCACCCCCGGGTGCCGGACGATCCCATGGCGTCGGCCAATCGGCGCATCTCGATTCTGCTGCCCTACAGTCGGGTCAACGCCAGCGATGCGTCGGCCGAAGACATGGCCGCGACGAAACGGGACTCCTTGATTGCCAACATCGGCAAGCCGTTGCCGCAATCGCCGTCAACGACCATGCCAGTGGCCGCCGCCATTCCGCCACGGCCGTAGCGCGTTACGCGCGGTTCGCGCTCTGGATTCGATCGCGGGCCCACTGCGCCGCTTCGGCGTACATCGCCGCAGGGTCCAGACCGCGATCGGTCGCGTCGTCCACGTACGACGCATCCACCGTCAGCCAATCGCCGGCGTCGTAGGCTTTCGCCAAGGCCAGGGTCGCCGCGTGCGGCCCGGTGCCCCGCAGCAGTGCATTGCGGATGTCATCAGTGACCGGCAACTGCTCGAGAATTTGTGGCATGGGCTGCGCCAGCAACACGTCGATGAATGACAGCAGACCAACCATGAATCGCGCCGCCGGATCGCCCGATCCCGCACGTTCGGTCAGCAGCTCGCAGAAGCGGGCGCGAATCATGGCTTGCATCACCACTTCGTTCGCGACCGGGCTTTGCGTCGCCACCGACGCCACCAGCATCACCAGCAACCATCGTGAGAGCGCTTCGCGCCCAACCAGCCGGATGGCATGTGGAATGGACTCGACCGAGCGGGCGCCAAACGATGCCGAGTTGACGATGCGCAGCAACGCCAGCGAGAGGGAAGGGTGCGAACGGAACGCCTCCTCCAGCGCCGTATCACTCACCCGCGAGTCGCCCAGCAGCCCCATGACGTTGAGCATGGTGGTCTGCGCCAGCGAGATCGCGCGTCCATCAAGCGTCTCCGGTCGACTGAAGACATAGCCCTGGAACAGGTCGCATCCCAACTGCTGACATTCCGTTCGCATGGCGCCCGTCTCGACCCGCTCCGCCAGCACAGTGAGGCCCAGGCGTCGCAGACGCGTGACCGTGGGCGCCAGCTCGTCGCGCGTGAGATGCAACACATCCAGCTTCACGATCTTCACCAGCGGCAGGAGCACATCGAGTGACGGGCGACCGTCGTAGTCATCCAGCGCCAGCGTGTAGCCATCCGCCACGGCACGCCGACAGGCGTCTACTACGGCTGGCTCGCCATCGATTGATTCGAGCAGTTCCAGCACGACCGTGGAGGGATCGAAGACCTTGTAGAGCTCGCCCACCAGATGATCGCGGGTAATATTGACAAACGCCAGCACCCCGTCGGTGAGCCGATCGAGTCCGATCGACACCACGGCGTGCAACGCGGTGTCACTGCACATCGCGTCGCCGGAGATACTCCCTGAGTTGAGAGCTCCCGCACTGGCGCGATACAGCAGTTCGTACGCCACGCGGCGATTCCCGGTGTCAAATATCGGATGCCGCGCGACGTAAACCGTCTGCGCGGATGAAAGCGGTTCGGAAGTGGAGGTCGGCACAAGATCGAAGTTACGGAACGCCTGCTTCATGATGGCGTAGTCTATCTGCAGGCGATGGGAGGGCAATCGTCGCCCCCGCACATTTCATGGAGTATCGGCCGCATGATCCCGCAAACATTGTCATTCCTCGCGCCACGTTGGGGCCGCGTTGCGACGGCGTGGATGTTGGCGGTCGCGGTCGTCGCGTGCGACAAGGCGCCGCGCAGAGTGGCCATGGACTCGCTCCTGGATCGCGACCTGACGCTGGCAGGGGCGGCAGCCCCGTCGCCGCTCCCGCTGACCCTTTCGGACACGGCGCCAACCGGGCCGACAACGCCGGCGCGCGTTCCCCAAGCGGTACATCGCACGCCGACAACTCAACGACCGCGGCCGCCGCGCCAGGTCGTGTCCACTCCGTCGGCGGCCGCGCCCCTCCCGAGTCCGACGCCCGTTCCCTCCACACTCCCTGAGAGCGTCACACCCGATCGCGCGTCAGCAGCCGGAACTCGCCACGCGCTGGGAAGCGGCTCTATCCTCACTGGCCAAACCACCGCGCAGCTCTGTTCACTGGCGAACCGTCCCGGCGATCGCATCGTGGCCTCGCTCAGCACCGACGTCGCCTCTCCAGACGGCGGCGTGCTTCGTGCCGGTACGCCGATTCTGGTCGAAATGGCCGTGCCCTCCGATGCGGGGTTTGCCTTCAGGGTCATCGCGGTCCAGGTGGACGGGGTGCTGATCCCGATCACTGGCATCGTCAGGGTCGATGGGCCAACAACCAGGCACCAGGTTTCCAAGGGTGGCAATCAAGGAAAGGTGATTGGCGGTGCCGTTGCCGGCGCGATCCTCGGGCGCGTGCTGGGCGGCGGTGCAAAAGGTACTGTCATTGGCGCCGCGGGCGGCGCGGCCGCTGGCACGATTGCCGCCTCTCGTAATACTGTCACTGATGTCTGTTTGCCTTCCGGGGCGAACCTGACGGTAACGCTGTCCGCCCCACTCGTGCTCACCACAGGAACTCCGTGATCGAAGTCGAGCAGTACACCAAGCTGTATGGCGAGATGATTGCCGTGAATGCGCTGTCGTTTACCGTCCCGGCCGGTGAAGTGCTTGGGCTGGTCGGTCCCAATGGAGCCGGAAAAACCACCACGCTGCGCGCGCTCGCCGGCATCCTGCAGCCGACCTCCGGGAGCATTCGCATCGCCGGCATCGATCTGAAGTCGCATCCGGTTGATGCCAAGGCGCGGTTGGCCTTCATCCCCGACGAGCCGCAGCTGTTCGACTACCTCACCGTTACCGAGCATCTGCAGTTCATCGCCCGTCTGTATGGTGTCGACGATGCCGCACCGCGTATTCCGGTGCTGCTCGAGGAGCTCGAACTCACCCCCAAGCGCGATGCACTGCCGCCGGAGCTGTCCCGCGGCATGAAGCAGAAGCTGGCCATTGCCTGCGGATTGCTCCATCGCCCCGCCGTGGTCCTGTTGGACGAACCGTTGACCGGTCTTGATCCCGTCGGCATTCGCCGCATGAAGGAGACCATCACGGCCCGGGCGAGAGAAGGCGCCGCGGTAGTATTGAGTTCCCACCTGCTGCATCTGGTTGAGGAACTGTGCACGCGTATTCTCGTTATCCGTCGCGGTCAGGCCGTGGCGATCGGCACCATTCCTGAAATCGTGATGGCGCACCCGGAGCTGGCCGGACATTCGCTGGAAGAGATGTTCATTGCGCTTACCGGCGATGGGACGACCGCCTCGGCATCCGCATGATCGAGAACCTGGGCGCGGAACAGCGAACGCCGGCGCCGGCGTCGGCCCTGTGGTTCCTGTATGTGCACACGGCCCGCAATCGCTTTCAGGCGCAACTCAAGCGCGCCCGCAGTCCGCGCTACCTCGCGGCCGTCGTCCTCGGCATCCTCTACATCTGGTGGGCGATGTTCCGGAACACACGCCTGGGTGGAGGGCCTCTGGCGTCGATCGTGCGCACGGACATGATCCTGCCGGTCCTCGCGGCATTCCTGATGGTCTCGGCGGCTCGCTGGTGGATCTTTGGTGCCGATCGCGGCACGCTCGCGTTCGCGCCGGCCGAAGTGCAGTTCCTCTTTCCCGCTCCGGTCTCCCGGCGCGCGCTGGTCAACGCCAAACTTGTCCGGACACAGCTCGCGATTCTCCTCAACACCGTCATCTTTTCGGTGCTGCTCCGCGGCGGCGGCGGATCCGCGCAGGGATGGCGCCGCGGCATCGCACTCTGGATCGGATTTTCCGTGCTCGCCCTCCATCGGCTCGGCGCCGCGATCGTGCGCGCCAATGCCATCGAGCATGAACGGCCCGGGCAACGCCGGAGTCTCGCCCCCATCCTGATCTTCGGCGCTGTCCTTGGTGCCGTGGCCTGGGGGCTGGTGACAAAGCTCGCGGTCCTCAAAGCCGCCAGCACTCAAGGATTCAAGGCGGTGGCCCTCGCCATCGTCGACGCATTGCAGCAACCGATTCCGGCCGCCGCGTTGTGGCCCGTGCGCGCGGTACTCGCTCCGGTGTTTGCCACCGACGCTCGCAACTGGCTGTCCACCGTGCCGTTCGCGGTCGGCATCCTGCTCATACACTACCTCTGGGTCGTGCGACTTGACGCGGCATTCGAAGAGGCCGCGCTGGAAGCGACGCAGCATCGCGCCGAACGACTGCAGCGTTTTCGTTCGTCTCAGATGGGCAAGACGCGCTCCCGCAAAGGCAAGCTGACGCGCGTGCCGCGCCTCCCGTCATTCGGTCCGCCGGCGATCGCCGTGGCGTGGAAGAATGTCGCCGCCGCTATGCGTGGCGGTGCCTGGCGCTCCCAGTTGATTTCGTTCACCATCGGGCTGGTGATCATGGCGGTAGTCATTCGCTCGGCGTCGGAAGATGCCGCCGACCTGTTTGTCGGCATCACGGTCGGATGGGGCGCCATGCTGGTGTTTGTCGGACCACTGTGGATGCGCTTCGATCTGCGCCTCGATTTGCCGAGGCTCGCGATTCTCAAAACCTGGCCCCTGCCGGGACGTCAGATCGTTGCCGCCGAAATCGGCGCGGTCACGCTGCTCCATTCCGTCACCATCTGGTCGCTGATGGTCGTGCCGATCGTGCTGGCGGTGATGGAACCGACGCTACTGGCCAAAAGTGGTGCAGGCATCCCGATGTTTCTGGCCGTCGCACTCGGCATCCCGGTGCTCAATGCGCTGATGTTCACGGTCCAGAACGGCACGGCGCTGCTCTTCCCCGCCTGGGTCAAACTCGGGACCGAGGCGAGAGGTTTCGAAACCATGGGCCAGAATTTGCTCACCATGGGTGCCACGACGCTGGTGGCCGCGGTGGCATTGGTGTTCCCCGTTGGTCTGGGACTCCTCATCGTCTATCTGGGGCGTGGCCTGGAGGGATGGGCGTTGCCGCTGGCGACATTCCTGGGCGGCATTCTGCTATTGTTGGAACTGTGGCCGGTCATCATCTGGTTGGGTGATGTATTCGACCGAACCGATGTCAGTGACGTCGCCCTGGGCGCCTGACCCGGTTTACCCCCTGTACAGTAGTTTCGCGCACCCATCGATGCGGTCAGCGCACCAATCCTACTTGCCTGCATTCCGTCATGTCGTCCGACGATTTCGAGTATCCAGACCACGTGCCCGACGACGAGTTCTCCGACTCGTCGTCGGGCGAACAGCGCCCGGCCGTGTTCGTGACCACCCGTGAGCCCGTGAACCTCACGGTCACGCAACTTGATGATGCGCGCGCGCCGGAGTCGTCCGCGTTGGCCGCCTACATCGATGGTCGTCTGGTGGCGCGCAGCGCCATGGCGCCCGAAGCCATTGCACGGCTGGTGGACTTGCATCTGTTCGACGTCCCCGTGCGGCTTGGCCTCTTTGCTTTCGAGGAGGCGCCGGGGCTGCAGTGTCGGCTGTTCGCCCTGGTGCCGCGCACTTCACTCGAGGCGGACGCGCACGCGTCGGAACCATGGAAGGCCAGTGTGCCCGCCTACGAGGCGATGGCCGACGACGACGATGACGATGATGACGACGATGCGATGGACGGTGAGGACGACGACGGCGAAGATGACATGATGCCGTTCGAGACCATCCTCCTCGGGCATATCGTGCGCTTTGAAAAGGATCGGCAACATCCTGACGAACTCGCCTTGGAAGCTGTCGATATTCTGCAGCGCATCATTCACGGCGCCGAGTCACTGGAAGACGCGGACCGGAAGGCGATCGACGACTTGCTGGGATCGTTGTAGCGACAGGCGTTCTCAACCGGCCGCAACGCGTCGTCAGCGTGTGTCGAGCGTCGCGGCCATCCAGTGCAGACGCTTCCACAGATAGGACACGTACATCGCGCGGCGCCGCGCCACGTCGCCGCCGAATACGTCCAGCAACGTCTCCGGCACCACTGCAACGACCGCGTCGAGATCGGCGCGCGCACACCGCGGCATCAGCATTTCGTGTGCGGCTGACAACACCGGCTCGGCCCAGCCGAACACGTGCCCCGCGATGTCGTAGGGGCGATGCGCAGAATCTTCGCGCACGGCACTCCAGTCGTGGTGAAATGGCAGCGCCGCGCCGTGATCAATCAGCCAGTACGTGCCGCGACGCACCATGATATTGGGATTCGACGGCGACCGATCGAGATTCTGCACCAGCACGTCCAACCAGAGCACCGACGCCGCCACCTCGAGCGGGACGCGTTCGTACTCGGGTCGCGTGAGATTGCGCGCCGCCTCCAGAAACTCGAACCCCACATTGACGCCGACGCTGGCGTCCAGCAGGTCACGCAACTCATCGCTGACATCCGCCGACGGCACGCGTGGTGGCAGCGTCACCATCGCGCGAGCGGGAACGGCCAGCGAGAGCCGGTCGGCCAATTCGGCCACGATGAGTTCCGCAATGAGCGCCGGGATACCCTGCGCCGCGCCGCGCAGCTTGGTGAACCACAAACCGTCCGTCGTTTCGACGACCACGGGAGACGATGAGCCGTGACGTTCCCGGCGCACGACATGCATGGCCTGCACGGTTCGCATCGGCTTCACGGATTGATGTCCCGAACGGCTGTTTCCACCAGCGGCGGCGTCTCCAGCGGCGGCCCGCCTTCCTGCAGGTCGGCCAGTTTGCGGGCGCTCACCAGCACGCGGCTCTCGAGGCTGCCGACCGCGCGATTGTACGCCATGACCGCGCGCTGCAATCCCTTGCCGATCTCTCCCAGCTGCTCGTCGAACGCCGAGAGGCGTTGCTGCAACTCCTGGCCCAGGGCGATCACCTGCGCGGCATCGGCGGTGACGCGTTCCTGGCGCCAGCCGTAGGCCGCTGCCTTGAGCAGCGCAATCAGCGTGGTGGGGGTCGCCAGCAGCACCCGTTCACTCAATGCCGCTTCCAGCAGCGACGGATCCGCCTCGAGCGCAGCGGAAAAGAACGCTTCGCCGGGAAGGAACAGCACCACGAATTCCGGTGATTCGGCAAATTGCGCCCAGTACTTCTTCGCCGCGAGGCGCTGCACATGCGTGCGGAGTTGCGCGGCGTGCGCGGTGAGATAAGTCGCGCGCACACGATCATCCGACGCGGCCGAGGCTTCGAGGTACGCCGCGAGGGGCGCCTTGGCGTCCACCACCAGCTGCCGGCCGCCTGGCAAGCGCACGACCAGATCGGGCCGTTGCACACCGTCGTCATTGCGCACGGTGACCTGCGGCTCGAAATCACAATAGGCCAACATGCCCGCGAGTTCACAGACACGCCGGAGCTGCAACTCGCCCCACTGGCCGCGGACGGTCGGCGCACGCAGGGCCTGCGAAAGCCGTTGTGTCTCACCGCGCAGCGACTCGCTGACCAAGGAGACGGCGTCGAGTCGTTCCCCGATGACGCCGGTCGCATGTGCCTGCGCCGCGCCAATCCGTGCCAGCTGTTCGTCGTACCGAGACAGCGTCTCGCGAATGGGTTTGAGCAAGTCGGCCACGTTGCCGTGGCGTCCGGTCAGGCTTGCTTCCACTTCCTGCCGCACCAGTGCCTCGCGCAGCGCCCCCATGTCCGCGCGCGCAATGGCGTCGGTCTCGAGGCGCGCGCGCGCGACTTCGCCCGCCAGCATGCGTCGTTGCACAAGCCATGTCAGGAGCGCACCAACGCCGACGCCGACGATCAATGCCAGCATCACCATGCCAACATCCGTCACGACGGGTCCACGCGGATCACCATTCCCGTACCGCCCTTCGGCTCACGGCCGATGTGCCAGCAACCACGGAAGCGCCATCCGCACGCCGTTCCCGACCATCAACGTGTGACCTTCGTTCGCCAGCACCCGGTACGTTGCGGTCGGCGTGCCGTTCGCTGCGGCCTCCACGATTCGCGGCGGTGCGATGGGATCAAGCGCGGCACTGATGAACATGATGGGTGGGGCATTCGGCACCGCCACCGCCGAGCCACCCGCAAGGCAAGCGACGGCGGTGATCTGCTGGGGTCGCTGTTGCGCCAATCGGGCGGCAACCCCGGCTCCCATCGAGTGCCCCAGCACGTACACGCGCGCCGTGTTCACGCGATACTCCGATCGCAACACCGCCATCAGGCTGTCGAAATTCGCCGGTGATACGCCGAACGCGGACGTGGCCGGCGATACCACGATGGTGTTCGCGGCCAGGGCCAGGGTCGCAATGACGCCCTGTCCATAGGCATCGATAAACATGTTCTCGTCACCACCGGCACCATGCAGCGCAATGAGCACCGGCACCGGAGTCCCCGATGTTGCGGCGGCGGCAGGTGCCACGATGCGCAGCGGAATCAGCACGCCATTCGCGCCGCGGAACACGCGCCAGAGATCGCCCGCCTGCCCTACATAAGGGTCGCGTCCGCGTTCAAGCACGCCAACCTCGTGCGCCAGATCGCGCGCCAACTGCGCCGGGTCACTGAGGAATTCCGCACTGCGCTCGCGGGAGGGCACATCCACCAGCAACTCGGCGCGTGCACGAGCCGACACGAATGCCTGCGCCAGTGGACCCGTCGTGTCGATGGTCGCCAGACGCGCCAGAAACGCGTCACGCGCGACCGACGGCGCCCGTCCATTCACCAGTCGAGGCAACGCGAAAGGTGCTGGCGCAATGGCGGAGCCGGTCAGTGCCACGGTGGCCGAATCCACCCCCGCCACCGCTGCGGCAAATCGCCCCGTGAAGAAACTCAGCGTCGAGCGATCAAACTGCTGGTTGATGGTGCGACGAGTGCTGTCATCAAGCGATGCCGCGGCGTACGCCTTGTCCAGTCGCAGGTACGCGGCCCCAAGGTCGGCGCGTGTCACCGCCGCTCCGGTGGGCAATGGCGGCACCGCCGCCGACTGCGAAACCGCACGGAAGGCCGTAACGGTTGTCACCATCAGCATCGCCCCCGTGGCGACCGCGCATCGCGTCAGCGTCCGGAATCCAATTGCCATGTCGCGATGGTTCAAACGGGGAACAGGCCATCGATGGAAAGATACCGCTCGCCGGTATCGTAACAGAACGTCAGCACGCGCGCACCGGCAGGCATGTCCGGCAATGCCTGCCCGACAGCGGCCAACGACGCACCACTGGAGATGCCGATGAAAATGCCCTCCTCACGTACCGCACGTTGCGTATACAGAAAGGCGTCCTCTTCGGAAACCTGAATGGTCCCGTTTAAGGTGTCCCGATGCAGGTTGGTTGGAATGAAGTTCGGACCGATCCCTTGAATACGGTGCGGTCCGGGGGCGCCGCCGCTGATGATCGGTGACTTCACTGGCTCCACCGCCAGCGTCTGCATGGACGGAAAGTGCTGCTTGAGCACTTCGGAGCACGCCGTGATATGACCGCCCGTACCGACTCCGGTAATCAGGTAGTCGATCCCTTCCGGAAAATCGTCCACGATTTCCCGCGCCGTCGTGGTGGCATGGGCACGGATGTTTGCGGGATTGTCGAACTGCTGCGGCATCCAGGCACCGGGAGTCTGCGCGAACAGCACGTTCGCTCGTTCGATGCACCCTTTCATCCCCAGCTCCCGCGGCGTCAGGTCGAACGTGGCGCCGTAGGCTGCCATGATGCGGCGACGCTCAATCGACATCGACTCGGGCATCACCAGCACCAACTTGTAGCCCTTCACCGCGGCCACCATCGCCAAACCAATGCCGGTATTCCCGGACGTCGGCTCGATGATCACGCTGTCCTTGGTCAGCAGGCCACGCTGTTCGGCGTCTTCAATCATCGCCAGCGCAATGCGGTCCTTGATGCTGCCCCCCGGATTGGCCCGTTCGAGCTTCATCCACACTTCCACCCGCGGGTCGAAGAGGTGCTGCAATCGGACGTGTGGTGTGCGACCGATGGTCTCGAGAATCGTATTGGCACGCATTGGGATGGCTCCGAGGAAAGGCGGTGGATACCGCAGTGGCGGTCAGATATGAAACTCGAGGCCGTCGTCGGTCGGGCGACGGGCTACGGTGCTGTTGAACTGTACGACCGAGCGCGGCGGAACGGACGCCGTCAACCAGACGTTGCCGCCGATGATGGACCCTTCACCAACCACGGTATTTCCGCCCAGAATCGTCGCGTTGGCGTAGATGACCGCATCATTCTCGACGGTCGGATGTCGCTTGCGGTTGGCCAGATGCTTGCTGACCGCCAGCGCACCGAGGGTGACACCCTGATAGATCTTCACGCGCTCGCCGATCACGCTGGTTTCCCCGATCACGATACCCGTCCCGTGATCGATGGCAAACGAGGCGCCAATCTGCGCCCCGGGATGGATGTCGATACCTGTTTCCCGGTGAGCCCATTCCGACAGCAGGCGCGGCGCCAGTGGCACTTTCAGGACATATAGCTCGTGCGCCAATCGATGGACCGCCGTGGCCAGAAACCCCGGATACGCGAGTATCACCTCGTCGAGACTCTCGGCGGCCGGATCGCCGGCGTGAATCGCCTGTGCATCCGTGCGCAGCAGGTCGTGCACCGCGGGCAGGCGTTCCAGGAACGCCCCTACGATGTGCGCCGCGTCGGGCACCAGCGGGCCAATGGCCATTTCCAACACCTGCTCCACCCGCACCGCGTCCGCACGGACGTTCAAGCCGCATTCAGCGTCAACGCCGGAAAACTGCGGGAACAACAGGGCCAGTGCGCGCTGAATAAACTCCTCGGCCAGCGCTCGAATCGGGCGTTCGGTGCCGGACACGCGGCGTTCCGCCGCCAGACGATCGACAAATGCGGACCAGCGTGAATCAGTCATGGTGTCACAGTCGCTCGAGGGTCGACACACGGTCGCGCTGCGCCATCGGCACGTATCCGTGCATGCCGATGCTATGAAGTCCCGCGTTCCGGATGACCCGCCGATACCAAGCGGCAGCCTGCGGCCGGGGCCAGTTGGTATCCCCTTCAAACGCGTCCGTGCGCGTGAAGAGTTCCAGGTAGGCCACGCCTCCCGTGCGACGAGACAGTTGCACCAATCCTCGTCGCAGCGTGCGCGACGAGAGATAGTTGAGCATGCCACAACACACCACCAGATCGTACTGCGGGCGCAGCGGCAATGCATCCAGATCCTCAATGCCACCCAACTGCAGTCCGCGTCGCGCCCCGTATCGCGTCACCGCGTACGCGCTCGGGTCCACGCCGTCATAGTGCACCAGTGGACGCAATCGCGCCAATTGTGGTCGCCACTGCCCCTCGCCACATCCCACGTCCAGCACACTGCGCACCGGTCGACCCAGCACCCATTCGGCCATGCGCAGGACAAACTCCACTTGTCGACGCAGTTCGGGCGGTGACTTCACGCGATGTTGCGGATGGCGATACCACTTGTCGAAGTACGCCTTGTCGTAGTGCGACGTCAGAGGATCCCCCAGAAGCCGCGATCGATATCAATGGCAAATCGCCAGGCGCCGTTGCGCAATCCGCGCGCCACATCAATCCGCAGCAGGTCGAAGAAGAACAGCGCGCCAAGGCCGGCGGAAGGCCACACGCCGGACTCGCGTGATGACACACCTGGAATACCGCTGGCTGTCGCCGTCACTTGCCCGTACGGTGCCAGGGTAATATGCCCCGGCGCCTTGCCGTAACGGCCCAATGGAATGGTGGGCCCCCGAACGGGCTGCCGCACTTCGAGCCGCTGCGAGACATATCCGCGCGTCGCAAACGACCCGGCGTCGTACCCTGGCGCCGACCACGGACCACCCGCAAACACCAACCACTGCGGGGCAAGGTCTCGGCCTCCGGCCACACCACCCAGCGTCAGCGACACGATGGCGCGATCATGCGCGAGCGGACGTTGCACCAGCAACTGTCCCTGCGCTCGTGCCACGCGAGGGGCAACCGGTTGGTTGCCGATACCCGTGCCCGCGTACCCGCCGATCGATGCGCTCAGCGACCACAGTCCACGCGTCTGATGCGCGTCGCCCGGGATCCAACCGCCGGCGCCGCGCAGTTCCGCGCGCACGCCACGCAACCGCCACGCCGCCACCACGGGTTCAAAATGCCCGCTCCACGCATGAGCCGTGAGTGTGACCGGTGCGTCAGTCTCGTACGCCATACGCAGTGTCAACGGATCAAGCGGTGAGCGGCGGAACGCCATGCCCGCTGCCCGCGTGTCCACCTGCTGTGTGTAATCGCTTCCGAACGCCAGCGCGGCCAACGAATTCGTGACGCCGCCGCGCTCCGGAATGGCCAGGTCGCGCACGTCGCGCTCGGCGAACAGCTGCAGCAGCGGTACCCGGCCAAACGCCGGTGCCCGACCGAGGGCCAGTTGGCCCTTCATCTGTTTGTCGTCAATGCCATAGCGGCTGCGCGCGGACAGCAGCCAGCCCGCACCCCACCGACGCGACAGACCAACCCCCAACGACAAGCCCTCGGCGCGCGTGAAGCGGGCCGCATCGCTGATGCCTCGACCGGTCACGGCCGTGCGTGCCGGCCGAGCCAGCATGGCCGCACGCACGGCGGCTTCCGCCTGCACGCGCGCGCGGACGACGTCTTCGCTGGTGGCCACCTGAATTTCAGGCGGCAACACGTCCACCACGCGATCGGTGAACGGATAGCGGCGCAACGAATCCGGCGACACCGAACTCCACCGCGGCAGGGCTTGCGTCGCGGCCGGGATGCGTTCGTTGACATCATAGTGGGACACTTCCCAACGACCACGCACGATGCCACGCACGGGAATGTCCATCCACGTCGAGCCGCGCGACACCTCCACATCCTGTCGACGCGGCAACCAGTAACGCTCGCGCACCAGGCCGTTCTCCAGCGTCACCACCAACGTCTCGATACGCTTGTCCAGAATCGCCGCACGCGTGAAGGTCATCGACAGGCGAACCACCGCAGCCGTTTCGCGATCGAGAAACACCGAGCCGATCGCCGCGGCGGTAGTTCCGTCCCGCGGGCGGAAACGCACTTCGTCCACCACAATCTCTCGCCCCGGGATGCGCATGCGCACCGGACTCGCGCGCTGAAACTCGTACAACGACCGCGCGCTGGCGGCCAGCGGGTGCGGCACGTCCCTCACGTCCTGCCCATCACCCAGACGAATGCGATCGGGCAAGTTGTCGAGAATCACGCCGTAGCGGTCGCGGTAATAGCCGACATTGGCGGGCAACAATGTCGTGTCGCGCCGTCCGACCAGCTGCTGCGCACTGCGATTCCGGTTGCCACCACGAAATGGTGAGCGCCAGTTCTTCACTTTGCACCACTTTCGGCGGGATGATCACCCCTTCGCCCAATTGCGCCAGAAACGCCAGAAATCCGTGCGCATCGGCGTGATAGCTCAGCAGCGTGCTGTCGGCCAGTTGGAGACTGCGACGCTGCGTTGCCCGCTCGATCAGCGAATCCGCGCCCGCGTCGTTCCATGGCTCGCGTGAGGTCGGCGCGTTGCGCTGCGCGTTCGACTGACCGGGCACCATGATCGACCAGAGCATGCACGCCACGACCGCCAAATATCCGGAACACCGCGAAGGACATTTCACGGGGAGCAAGCTAACCTTCGCTCACGGCCGGCGGAGGGAATCGGAGGCGACCAGCAGCGACCATCCGCGGTAGACCAAGGCTGACGTTGCGGCGTGTTGACGACCCACGAGCGCGAGATAGGCCCATCCGTATCGCCAGCCATCAGCAGATGTATCGGCACCCGGACGACGCGGGGCACGAAAGGGCCGACGGGCAATGACAACAGCGGACACCGTCGTAATGGTTCCTGAAGGACCGGTCAGTCGTACCCGTGCGCCCGCACGCAGCGACGACATCTCACGACGGGTTCGGAATTGAATGGCGAATAACGTATCGGCCGTCGCGGCGTCTCCTGCGGACTCCACTCGCGAAGACGGTTCTTCGCCCAGTGGCATGCGTCCTGTCAACGAGTCGGGCAACAGCTGAACCCGTCGATATCGGCTCACCAGCCACGTATCCAGCGCCGAGAGTGCCGCCGGATTGTTGCCCGACCGACGCGGCGACGGCTGCGCACCCGCGTCGCGCATCGTGCCGCTCAGAATCGCCAATCCCGCGATGGCAATTCCCCTTCGCATGGATCCTTGCCTCTGTGCGGCTCCCACGGTGTCAGCGCGTGCGGGGCGCGTGCGGCAGTTCCGTTGGAATCACCCGTGTCGCGTCAATTCCCGGGGCCAGCACATCCAATCCTGCATGCATGGCCACGTCTTCGCGCATGGCATACCGCAACAGCGCCTCGTCCATCCCGTGAACCTCGAACATGCGCACCGTTGCCAATCGCGTGGCGACACCAACCCAGCGCGCCGAACCCACCTCGGCGCTCAGGCGGCGCGGAATCTGCGCGGACAACTGCTGCCGTAGGCGTGACTCGAGCGTCGCCACCGACGTGGTCGCCCACCCTTCTCGCAGGCCGGTCATGGCCACCGAATCCGCCGCCGCCACCAACGAACCAATCGTCGTCGACGGCCACTCGCGTGGCACCCCCGACGGATCCCGCCATGTGGCATCGTCGAGCAGAACATCCGGCTGCATGCCGCCAGTTGCCGCGGATCCCGTGCCCTGTCGCCGTTCCAAGGGTGCGCCCGGTCGGCGGAGCCATCGCGCCGTCGTCAACCGCAACGACAACTCTGGCGACAAACGCACGACCCGCTGCACCCACCCTTGCCATACGTCGGTGCCCCCACCAGCAGCGCCCGATCGTGCTCACGAAGGGCGGCGGCCAATCACCTCGGCGGCGCTGGCCGTCCCGGCGTCCACCAGCACCGTCAGCGGCATGGTGGGCCATCGCGAACCGTGCGCCCGATACACCTGCGGCTGGACCCTCCGCGTCCCGCCAACGACGCGACAATCACGTTCGGGGGGCAGGAATAGCGCGGCGGCGTTCACGCCCTCTTCGAACAGCCCGCCACCGTTGCCTCGCAAATCCAGCACCAGCGATCGCGCACCGCGTCTGGTCAATGCAGTCACCGCGCCCTCCAACTCCGCCGTGGCGTGCTGCGTGATCGACGCCAGTCGCACGTAGCCCACGGAATCAGACAGGGAGTCCCGCCTCGGTGACCGCCGGCTGAATGCCAGGTGGCGCGATGCACCGTGACACGAATGGAGTCGCCGAGGTGGTGCGCGCCAGAGCAGCAGTTCGCGTGTGATTGCCCCTGCACGGCTGCTGTCGGCACCGGCACGAAGACGCGAATCGGTTATGGAACGCCATTCCATTCCAGCACACGATCGCCTCGCCGGACACCGGCTGTGGCGGCCGGAGATACCTCGCACTACACGTCGCACGCTCAGCAGCGCTCCTGCAGACGCAGCGACATGCCCATCCCTGACTCTCACCCAGCAATGCGCCGCGATAGCTCTTGTACCCTTCCGGCCGGAGCAGCGCGGCGTGCGGATCGTGCAGCTTCGCGCAGCATCCCCGACACAGCGCGCCGAATCAGCTCCTCGCTGGGCAGCGAGTCCAATGCGTTCGCTCGCACCGAATCAATGGCGGTCGACAGCAATTGTCCGCCAATCCATTCGTCGCGGGCGCGTACACGATCGGCACCATATCGCGCACCCACGGCGAACACCGCCGCCAGAAGCGCGATGCCCACCGTCGCACCAGCCACCCGGAGCAGGGTAACCGAGCGCTTCTGAGGGTTGGAGTCAGGTGATGTCGACATGTGCGGTGGCTGTGGTACCGATCAACTGCCCTGGTGATCCCGATCAACGGCACGTATTCCGATCAGCCTTGGTGCCAGCGTCCTGCGCGGCATACGCACGAGTGTCCACACCTGGAGACGCCAGCCTGTCTGAACGCTGTCTTTGAGATTCGCTTAACTGTATCAACGTTAACGACTTGAAACCGAAAATGACCCGCGTTGGTTGGCCACTCGCAATCGCACTGCTGATGCTCCATGCCTTGTCGACTGCCCGCGATGGTTGCGGGATACCGCCAAGCGCTGGATCAGGAGGCACCATGTCAGTGATTCGTCGGACCCTTTATGCCGCGCCCGCCGCCCTCGCGTTCCTCGCCACATCGGCATCATCGTCCTCGGCATTGCCACCGAGTGCGCGCACCCTGTTCACCTGGAACGGCCGCATCGATCGCGAAGTGCTGATTGTGGTTCAGGGACGCAACGTCGAAACGCGCGCCGGCGGCCTGGACGCCTCGTTCGCGCCTCGATTGGACGTCCGAGACGAACTGCCTCGAGAAGGTGGCGATGTGGACGTTCATCTGGCGGACGGACGAGGGTCCGTGGACATCGTACAGCACCCGTCCGCGCGCAACGACTACACGGCCATTGTGCGCGTGATGGACCCGCGGTCGGGAAGTGACGATTATCGGGTGGTGGTCGCGTGGCAGGCCATGGGCTATGCCGAGGACGACCGTAACGGCAATCGCGACGGCAACCGGGATGGCAATCGGGATGGCAATCGGGACGATGACCGTGCCGGAAATCGCGACAGAAATCGGGATCGTGATGACCGGGACGACCGCAGCAACAACGGGCGTGGCAATGGCGGCTGGGACACTCGCGGCGGCTACGGGCGCGACGCCGGCAGCGTGGCGTGGCGCGGCGCGGTCGACGACGTGGTTGATATCCGGATCCAAGGCCGTCGCATCGAATACCGCACCCGGAGCGGGCAAGTGCTTCGCAACGTCCGGTATGACGTCCGCGGCAACGGACTGCCGCGACGACCGGTCCCGCTCGACCTCAACGTCTCGCGCGGCCGGGGCGACGTAGTCGTGGTCCAGCAGCCGAACCGGTCCAACGACTTCACGGCGATCGTTCGGGTGGTCGACCGCCGCGCCGGCTACGGCGACTACGATTTTGACCTCCGCTGGTACTGATAAACCCCTGCCCGCAACGCACCAACGCCCCCGACCGATGAGGTCGGGGCGTTGGTTGTTCTAGGGACCAGTACCAAGTACCGAGTACCAAGTACCTGGTACTCGGTACTCGGTACTCGGTACCTCGGTACTTCTCTTTCCAGAGGCGCCGGTCGGAATCGAACCGACGGTGGGAGATTTGCAGTCTCCTGCCTTACCGACTCTGGCGACGGCGCCGACCCAGCCGGAAACCGGCCGGGAGGCGCAATCTCCCGGCCCTCCGCGTTCGGTAGCGGGAACCGCGAGGAACCTGATGGAGGCTCACGTTCACCCCACGGAGGCGAGGCCAGAATGATCGCCTGACATAGCCGGCCTTGAAGTGTCACAGGACAGGAAATTGCGCATTGGCACCTTTTTTGTCTTATTACCGTTTTAGTACCGGCGCGTGATGGGTTTTGCTCTGCAACGATCTACTCCATTTTACGCGAGGCTCGCCTGATCCCATGACCGATCAACGGCTGCCGATCTTCCCGCTGGGCATGGTCCTCTTCCCGGGCACCGTCGCCCCGCTGCATCTCTTCGAACCCCGCTACCGACAGCTGCTGGCCGACATTCGCGATGGCGATCGCCGTTTCGGATTGGTCTGCATTGGGCCCGGTGTCAATGAACCCGACCCTGCCACCGGAACCGTCGGATGTGCATCGCCG